>JBDSAB010000058.1:0-4140 GCA_039922395.1 Caldimonas sp. | reverse complement strand
TCCAAAGCCGCTAGCCTACCGGTTCGCTGGACGTCTCCAACCAGCCACCCTTGTCCATAGACTCGTCGCAGTCGACTTGCCGGAGCGGGCTCCCGTTACCGCGGCCTTTTCTTCGTCGCCGGCTTCTTCGTTCGATCGTCAACTGCTTCGGTCGCCGGTTGCGCCGGTGCCGGCCGCTTCGTCGACAGCGACGCGTTCAACGCCACCGCCATCGCGGCTTCGCCGCTCAACAGATCATTCCAGCGCAGATCGACTTCGGGCGTTCTCTTGCCTTTCCCGACCAGGCGCAGCCCGTCCGGATCGATGGCGACGGTGTAGTCGTCGCCGTGGACGGTGATGCGCCGCTTCAGCTCCTTGTCGAGGACAGTGGCCACGTGATACAGACTCCGCGTCGTGGAAGGTTGCGTTCGCTTCGTCGCTAGCGGATGTCGTCGACGCTCACGCCGACTCGCTCCGCATAGAGGCCGAGCGTGCGCTGCCAGGCCGGGCGGGCCGCGCAGCGCGCGTAGTAGGCCTTGACCTTCGGGAACGGCTCCATCAGGTCGGTCTTGCGGATGCCGCGCAGGACGCATGCCATCATGATGTCGGCCACCGTGAAGTCGGCGCAGGCGATCCACTCGCGGTATTCGAGGCGTCGCTCGAGGTCGCCGAGCCAGCGGCCGGCCAGCTTGGGCACTTCCGTGTGGAGCTTGCGGGCGCTCTTGCCGCTGTCGAACATGCCGATGAGGTCGAGGCACACGAAGGTCGTGCCGACCGTGCCGACGGCGGCGAAGCACCACTGGACGACGCGGGTGCGGCCCTGGGCATCGCCCGGGATCAGCTGGCCGGCCTTCTCGGCCAGGTACAGCACGATCGCGGCCGACTCGGCGACCACGAAGCCGCCGTCGTCGATGACGGGCGCCTGGCGGAAGGGGCTGATCCGGCTGTACGCCTCACCGTCGAGCTCGCCCGCGGTGTGGTCGAGCGCGTGGACTCGATACGGCAGGCCGAGCTCCTCGAGCGCCCACTGCGCCCAGAGGTCCTTGGTCTCGCCGCGCCCTTCCGGAAAGATGCGTCCGAAGCCATAGAGCGTGATCATGTCGGCCTCCGCCGGCGCCGAAACCGCCGGCCTGCACTGCAGCGTACACGCCGCTCGATCCCTACGACGGTCGAGGCCAAGCGCTCAGAGTTTCCCGGTCGCCGGCGGTCGATCCGGCAGCGCCAGCTTCTTCGTCAACGCATCGAAGCGAGGTTCGCCGCGCAAGGCGCCGAGACAGGGCGTGATCATCAGGAACGGGAGGTGGGTGTCGCGCGCCAGCAGCGCCTTGTCCAGCCAGTCGAGTGTTCCATTGCGATCGCCGAGGGCGCACTGCACCTCGGCAATCATCGTCGGCGGCACGTAGCGCTCCTGCGCACGGGTCACCAGCCGGTTCAGCACACCGACCGCCTCGTCGCGGCGGCCGCCGAGGGCCAGCACGATGCCGAGTCGGGCGGTCGCCTGGGCACTGCCCTCGGAGAGTTGTTCGGCGCGCTGCGCGGCGGCGATCGCCAGGTCGGTCTCGCCCGCGGCCTGGTGCAGGCTGGCGACGAGCAACTTGGCCGGCCAGAAGTCCGGCTCGATCTCGAGCGCCTTGTCGAGCCGCGACAGACCCTCGCCGCGTTGGCCGCGGCCGATCAGATAGCCCGCTTCCAGCGTGTTGGCGATGCGTGACAAGGGGTCCAGCTCGCGAGCCCGGGCGATCTCCTGCAATCCCTCGTCGCCGCCGCGCCGCTGCGACAGCAGCAGATGGCCGAGCCCCAGGTGCGCCTCGGCGACATTGGGGTTGAGCGCGATGGCGCGGCGAAACGACTGTTCTGCCGCAGACCAGTTCCAGTCGTACCACCACTGGACCCAACCGAGCGCCGCATGCCCGTCGGCACACCGCGGGTCGATCTCGAGGGCTCGCAGCGCCGCAGTTCGGGCCCGCGTCAGGGACGGTCCGGGCGGTGCATCGGCGCCGACCGTGAGACGGCGCAGGCTGTCGGCCATGGCGGCATAGGCCAGCGCGTAGTGCGGATCGCGGTCGATGGCGCGCTGGTACAGCTCGACGCTGCGCGCCAGGGCGCTCGGCCGGATGGTCTGTGCCTGATAGCGCGCGGTGAGGTAGAGCTGGTACGCCTCGGCGTCGCGCGTGCCGGATCGGGTCGGCTCGAGCACGCTGCCGCCGAGCTTCGGTATCAAGAGCTGCGCAACCCGCTCGGCGATCTGCTCCTGCACCGCGAAGACATCGTCGAACCGCTCGTCGAAGCTGCCGCTCCAGCTCGCGGTGCCGTCGGCGGCGCTCAGCAGACGCGCCGTCACGCGCACCCGGTCGCCCCAGCGCTGCACGGTGCCGTCGAGGATCCACTGCGCATCGAGCTGGCGCGCGGCGGCGATCAGGTCCTGCTCGGGACCGGCGAAGCGGCGGACCGAACCGATCGATCGCACCACGAGGCCCGGTGTGGTGCTGACGCGCACGATCAGGCTGTCGGCCATGCCGAGCTCGAGGATCTCGTCGCGGTGATCCGCCAGCAGCGGCTTGAACGGCAGCACCGCGAGCGTCGTCGTCACGGGCACTTGCGGCGAGCCTTTGGTTCCGTTGCCGCGGATCAGCATCCAGGCCACCACTGCGACAACCACCAACACGGCCGCGACGGCCGCGAGTACCGAAGGCCGCACAGCTGGTTTCGGTGTCGGCGCTACGGGTTCGACCGTCTGGATGGGTTCGGCCGGTGGGTCGGGTTGCTCTGATGGGGGCGGTTGAACCGGAAGCACCGAGTTCGCGAACGGCAGGTCGGTTGCAGCGGAGGCGCCGTTGTCGACAGAACCGGCCTCTGTCGACGCCACTGGCCGGCCTTCGGCGTCGAGCTCGATCTCGCGCACCGGGCAGATGAAGCGAAAGCCGCGGCGCGGAACCGTCAGCACGTAGCGATCGTGCTGATCGTCGCCGAGTGCCCGGCGCAGCGCCGACAGGGTCTGGCTGAGGTTGTTGTCCTCGACGACGAGACCCGGCCAGAGCGCCTGGAACAGCGTCTCGCGGTCCAGCAGTTCTCCGGGCCGTTCGACGAAATGCAGCAGCGCGTCGAAGACGCGCGGGGTCACCTCGATCGCGCTGCCATCGGCGAGCCGGCGCAGTTGGCGGCGCAGCGGGTCGAGCACGAACCCGCCGAACTCGTAGCCGAGTCGTCCATCGAGCCCCGCCGCAAGCCTTTTCATCTCTTTTCACCCGTCGACAAAGCGGGTTCAGCAACGGTGGATCGATTCTGCCAGCGCCGGTTGCCGCGGTGGCACCGACGAACTCAACCTGAAAGAGGCGACCATCATGACCTATCGTTTGACACCCCGGAATTGTTCGATCGCGATGTTGCCGATGCTGGTGGCAGCGCTGCTGATCCAGGCCTGCGGCGGCGGCAACGCGATCGCCCAGAGCGCGACCGACGCCGACCCCATCGAAGGGGTCTGGGAATCGACCGTCACGATCCGCGATTGCGCGACCGCCGCGCCGCTGCGCGCCTTCAAGGGCCTGTCGGTGCTGCACCGCGGCGGCACGGCATCGGCCACAAACAGCAATCCGCCTGCCGGCTCCGGGCCGGCCTTCGGCACCTGGCGCGCGACGGCCACGCCGGCGACGTATTCGGCGACGTTCCGGTTGTACCGTTTCGACGGCAGCTTCGCGGGCGCTCAGAACCTGACGCGCACGCTGAAGCTGGAAGCCGATCGGAACACCCTGACCGGGACGATCTCGGCCGAGCTGCTCGATCCTTCCAACAACGTCGTGGGTGCGCCGATCTGCGGCGTCGAGACCGCGGTTCGCGTCGGCTGAGCGCCGCAGCGGGGGTCTCAGACGAACGAGCCCCTCGGAACGGCATCTCGACCTGATCGACGCGATGCCCGGCGCTACTGCTTCGTCAGCAGCAGCTGTCCCATTTTCTGAAGGCGATTTTTCAGGCCGTTCGCGAGCAAGCCGAGCACGCCGGGCAGCTCGATCTCCATCGAGACCGCGGTGTCCAGGACGGTGACGACACCGGACACCGTCTGACCCATCGTCGCGACGGAAAAGACAAGCCGGTCGCCGTCCCACCGTTCGGTGCTGGTGCCGCCGATGCCGCCCGGCAACAGGTGGGTGATCTTGCCGAAGCCGT
>JBDSAB010000057.1:0-14673 GCA_039922395.1 Caldimonas sp. | reverse complement strand
CCACCAGCGACACGAGCCTTGCGATAACACGGCCGACCCATTTCCGCCCTTCTGAACGACGCCGACGAGGCTCCGGTCTCACGACGCCAAAGTGGTGGAAGCCGTCGGATCGACGCGCGCCCGTATTCCTGAGAGCTGCCATGGCTTTGGTTGTTTGGCTAATCGTAAGCCGCTCAATCGGACGACTCACCTGCGGCTTCAGGGTCAGCAAGGGGTACGGCATTCTCCTCAACATCGCGACCCATGCCGTCGACGGCTGCCGAACGGCTGGACCGTGCCGAGCAATTCGCCTGCCCCTCCGCTGCGGCGAGTCGCCTGGAGCTTCAGAATGCGCGCTGTCACCCACGGTCGCTTTCGTTTTACGCCTGTGCGATTCCACCTGCCCTTGTTGCGAGGCCCGTTCTTTGCCGACGAAGCTGCCTATGCGAAGGTCGTGGAGGAACTGCAGAGATCGGGGCCCATTCCCGCCCTCTGGGCCAAGGCATTTGCCGAGAGCAACGGCGACGAGACAGCATCGAAGGCGCTCTATCTCCGGCTTCGCGTGGCACAGCTTCTGAAGCAGCAGCGCCTCGCCGCGGCTCAAGCCAGCGACGAGGCGCGCCAGGTGGCACGCGTTCACCGAGCCCGAGAGCGCGGCCCCGGCGCTACGTGGCTCTATGTCGTGATCGGATTCTTCGTGATTGTCACGGCGCTCTCCGGCATCTTGGCCTCGATGTACCTGTGACGTTGTATTGAATGGCGCTGGCGACCGCGCCACGCGCACGCGATGCCGCCGGCGACTACGCACGGATCGGAGCAACCACCTGAACAAGGGCCTCCCCCACAGCCGGGTGGATGCGATGCGCGCGCTGCCGATTCACACTGGCGGCCTCCTCTGACGGAATAGAAGCATGGCCCGCGCGCAGTTCCGACCCAAGCCAAAACGACCGACTACTGCTGTTGCGGCGACGACTGCATCGGCGAGCAAGGCGGAGGAATCGACGGTGACCTGCCCGCCCTGCACCGGTCGGTGCTTCCAAGGGCGCGCCTGTCCGGCTTCCCCAACCGCGAATCCGACACTGGTCGCCCTGCTCCGCCGTTCACCGCAGCAGTAAGGGCGCCGAGGCCGCGATGTCAGAAGGCGCAGGTCCCGGTCATCGGCGCGCCGACTGAGGTACCGCTCAGGCCATCGTCAATGGCGGGACGGCTCCGGCGACTCGAAATTCGATGCGCGAGGCGGGCAGTCCTTCCGGCGCACCCAGCTCCCGATCAGGGCATACGTCAAGGCTCCCAGCAGAAGCAGCGGCAATGCGACCCACGCAATGACCAGAACGAGACTTGCCAGCTGAAAGGCCATTTGCATCGCTTCGAGCTCCCTGCACGATCTACTCGCGGCGCGCGTGGCGTTGGACCCTTGCCCCGCTGTCTTTCGACCGCTTACCAAGTATGGTCTCCCAAGGCGGCCAAGCACCCCGTTCGAATGCGGGGGGTATCCGCGAGATCACGACTGGCACAGGCCCGACAACTGCAGTCCAATTGCGCGATGCGCACCCCCGACGAAGACGCGTTCAGAGACAGCGTCAGGCCCCGCGACGCCGTCAAGAGCGGCTTTTACGAGCCGTCGATCAGCACGCGCGGGAGCCGCACGCTGCAGAAACGGCACCGCCGCAAGTCGCTCTGGCCACGAATTGCCGTCGGGCTGGTGCTGATCGGCGCGGCGGTGATGGTCTGGGTGCGCTTCGGAGCCCGGTGACGCCGCCCACCCCGACGAGCCGTTCGCCGCGCTGCGTTGGCACGGCTCGTCGTGCACCGCACGCGCGGCGCCCCGCGCCCCTTGAATGGGCGATTGTCGAGCTCGTCGATTCGCCACGATGATGACCCATCGCGGAATCCGTTCCGACAAGTGCCCGGACGAACGCTCCAAAGGATGTCGATGAAAGTTTTCATACCGCTCTTCGCGCTCGCGTTCATCGGCACCGCGCAGGCCCAGGTACCTCAGGCACAGCCCGCCGCCTTGCGGAACGGCGACGTTCGCGTCCAATCCGTGCCGGCCCGTCCGGCGCAGACGCCTCGCGCGGTGCGGCAGAGGACGAGTACCGCAGAGCCGGGCTCACCGCTGCCCACGTTCCTCGATCGCAGCAAGCAGGAATACTTCGATCAGATTCCGCTCTTCAGGGACGCGCAGACGTTCCGCAACAGCGAAACCCTGTCGACCCCGCCTTCGACGACCGAAGGGCTTGCCGAGGCACTGGGGCTCGCCCGTCGCTGATCGCGTCCGCGCGACGACGCTGCGCTGACTACCCCCGCGCGCAGCCAGACGTTCAACGCCGTCTCGAGGCGATCCACCAGCATCAGCAGTTCTTCGTGCAGGGCCTTCGCCGTCGCGGCGTGGCGCTGTCGCGAGTGGCAAGCCAGTGGACGGCGCTCGGCGCCGTCGGCATCGTCCGCGCGGAGCAGCGCGGGATCACCATGGCGGTGATTCCGACGAAATCGCGGAGGATGCACAGCGGCGTGGAAAGCTGACGGGCATCCCGCGCGCGCAACACCAATGGTGCCTATCGCATCAGGTCGCATTGATTGTGGCGACGCCGCTCCGCCTCGTCGGCTGCGAATCCCGTCACGCGCCTGCGCTCGGCTATCCTGATGCGCCGCCTACCCCTCGAAGACGCAATGAGCTTTCTCGATGACCTGAAGCGCAAGGCGACCGAATTGCAGGCGACTCGCAGCGTCGACCACGACGCGCTCGCACGGAACACCGGTCTCGTCGAAGCCGCCGCGCAAGCCGCATCGCGCTACCTGCTCGACTTGGGCAAGCAACTCGACGTGCTCCGACCGGTCTCCAAGGTGAGCTATGCCTTCGACAAGAAGACGCGGCTCGAGGGCATGCCGATGGTCGACTTCCGCTTCGATGCGCGGCGCAAGCGCCTGCGCGAGCAGGACCTGATCGATCACATCAGCTTCAGCTGCATGGTGCGCGGCAAGGACGCCGTGACCCTGCGCAAGGACTTCGTGCCGGACAGCAAGCGCCTCGAGGCTCGCCTCTGGCAGAGCGGCGCCCATTGCGAGACCGAGACCGTGCGCAGCCCGGAAACCGGGCACTTCGTCGAGATGCGCTACGTGTTCGTGCCCGAGGTCAGGCTGGCTCTGAAGATCGTGCCGAACCATGATGGCGGGACGCTGCGCTTCACGTTCAACAACCTCGATGACCTCGAGACGGTCGAGTGCGAGTTCGCGCCGCACGAAGTCGGCCAGACACGTCGACTCGACGAACTCGCACGCTGGTGGCTCGGCGAGCCGAACCGCTTTCTCGAAGGCGCCGGCCAGCTGCGCCGGACCGAGGCACGCTGAGCGCCGTCGCCGCAGGCATTGATCGCGCAGGCCCCTGAGTCAGCGGCGAGCCCGGCGCCGCGTCACCAGCCCGATGCAGCCGAGCCCGGCCAGCAGCAGCGCATAGGTCTCGGGCTCGGGAATCGCCGGTGCAATGTTCGCGCCACCGAACTGGAGGTGATCGACTTCCATCCCGCCGCCCGGATTGCTGATCTCGATCGACGAGACGCCGGCCGCGTTGACGACACCGAAGAAGCGGTCCTCCGCGGTCTCGCCGTTGTTCGAACCGTCGGCGAAACCGCTGCGCGTCTGCGTGAATAGCAGTTCGCCGGTCGGACCGTAGGCCGAGAACGTGACGCTCGACGCGAAGGCGCCATCGGTCCAGACGATGCCCGCGCTGGTCGGCAGCGAGCCGAGCGCGGCGGCACTGAAGGTGAACCGCACAGCCGCGGCTCCGTTCGAAGTGAAGAATGAATCGCCGGCGAGGCCGCTGCCGTTGATCGACCCGTCGTCGGCGTCGACCGAATCGTGCACCCCGGGCCCGAAGACGACGCTTGTCACGCCTCCGCCACCCGTCGCCGTGACGCCCGGGACGTTCAACAGATGGTCCTCGAAGGTCTCGAGATGGAAGTAGCCGAAGCTGGCGGGATTGAATGGGCTGTCGGCGGCGCTGAGGTAGGGCGTGGGGCCGAGGAATGTCTGCGCATGCAACGGCGAGACAGCGAAGATCGCGACGGCAATCAGAGCGGGACGCACGAGTGACAGCATGGCAGTTTTCCTCTCGGGACGGGACGCAACAGATCCCATTCAGTAGAGACGATGAAGCGCGGATTGACACCCCTCAACTCGGGGGGTCGGCACTGGCGCGCGCCATGGACGGCAGCGGCTGCAGCGTCGAACGCACTGTCGCTTATCGACTCATCGACTCGCCGGCGCACCGATCGCATCGGTGGCGGCCTCGCCTGCCGCTGCGCCCGGCTTCACGCTGCCGTCCGGCTGCGGAACCGCGATCGGCGTCACCTCGACATCCGCGAGGCCGTTCTGAGGCGTGATGCCGATGCTCTGCGCGGTGGCCGGCGAGAGGTCGACGATGCGACCCTTCACGTAGGGCCCGCGATCCTCGATCGTCACGACGGCGCTTCGGCCCGTCTCGAGGTTCGTGACCTTGGCGGTGGTTCCGAGCGGCAGCGTCTTGCTGGCCGCGTTGTCGTCGCGCGGATCCATGCGCTTGCCGTTCGCCATCTTCCGACCGTGGAACATCTTTGCGTAGAACGACGCCTTGCCGACGCGTTTGCGGCCGGAGTGGTCGAGTGCCGGATTCGCAACGGGTTTCTCGCGGACGACAGCCGGCCGGCTCGCCTTGCCATCGGACACAGCGGCCGCTGCGGTCGACCCGGCCACCGCGACTGCGACGCCGACCAGCAGCGTGCGCAACGACGAAGGGTGAATGAAAAGACGAGATTCGATTCGCATCGCGGATGCCTCGGGACCTTCGACGAAGGCGGCCGCGCGGCAAAGTCCCAGACCGAACGCGACCTCATGGATCGCCGCCAGTCTGCCGATGCACCCGACCCGTGTCGGTCGGTCAGACCCGGCCGCAGCCGTAGGAACTGGCGGCCCCCGCCGGTAGGCGATCGGCCGCTCCGACCAGCGCAACCGGTGCCTCAAGCCAACCGGACCGCCAACCCGAGGATGGCCGAGCCGGCGATCACCGGGATCACGCCGACGCGCCAGCGGACCAGCGCGAACAGCGCAAGGACCCCGATCGCCGCCGCAGGCCAATCGACCCTCTCGAAGGGCACCCCGTGGGGCCACAGCACGTGCACCGCAAAGAACACCGCGAGGTAGACGATCACGCCGACGACCGCGGCCGTGATCGCGGTCAGCGGCGCGGTGAAGCGGAGGTCGCCATGGGTCGACTCGATGAACGGTGCGCCGATGAAGATGAAGAAGAACGACGGCAGGAACGTGAAGAAAGTGACCACCACGGCACCGGCGACGCCCGATGCCAGCGCGGAGCCGGGGCCGAACACCTCGGCGCTCCAGGTCCCGACGAAGCCGACGAACGCGACGACCATGATCAACGGGCCCGGCGTGGTCTCGCCGAGCGCGAGGCCATCGATCATCTGTGTCGCGGTGAGCCAGTGGTGGCCTTCGACGGCACCCTGAAAAACGTACGGCAGGACCGCATACGCACCCCCGAACGTGAGCAGCGCAGCCTGCGTGAAGAACAGCGCCATCTGCGTCAGCACCGCGCTCGCGCCGAAGGTGCTCGCCAGCGCAGCGAGTGCTGCGGCCCAAAGCCCGAGGCAGACCGCGGCGACGCGCAGGCAACGCCGCCATGAGAAGCGTGCGTGGTCCGGCGTCGGGCTGGCGTCATCGAGCCATGCCGGCGCCGCGGTCGATGCGGTCGCGGCATGTCCGCCTGTCGCTGCAAAGGCGGCCGGTGCCAGACGCGCCCCGACGACGCCGATCACACCCGCCGCGAGGATGACGAGCGGGAACGGAAGTCTCGCCGCAAACATCGCGAGAAACGCGGCGATGGCGATGGCCCAGAGCCAACGGTTTCGCAAGGTGCGTCCGCCGATTCGATAGGCCGCGAACGCCACGATCGCGACCACGGCCGGCTTGACGCCATACAGCAGCGCGGCGATCGCGGGGACGTCGCCATACGCCATGTAGATCCACGCCAGCGCGATCAGGATCGCGAGCGACGGCAGCACGAACAGGCCGCCGGCCGCCAAGCCGCCCCAGGTCCGGTGCATCAGCCAGCCGATGTAGGTGGCGAGTTGCTGCGCCTCAGGGCCGGGCAGCACCATGCAGTAGTTCAAGGCATGCAGGAAGCGGCCTTCGGAGATCCAGCGCCGCCGCTCGACGAGTTCCTGGTGCATCAGCGCGATCTGACCGGCCGGCCCGCCGAAGCTGATGAAGCCGAGCTTGAGCCAGTAGCCGAGGGCCTCGGCGAACGTCGGTGCCGCAGGGCGTTCCGGCGCTGCCGTGGCCGACGCGACCGGCAGCTGCGATGTCACAAGCGCTTCTTCGTGCTGGCGCGTTGATCGCGAGTCAGCGGCCGACCGCGCGTCGGAGCCGTCAGCAGCGACGTCGCCCGGATCGCTGCCGGCGGGTCGCCGCCGCCCTCGTCGGCCAGCGTCTCGAGAATCGGGCATTCGGGCCGCTCGTCGCCATGGCAGCAGTGCACCAGGTGCTCGAGCGTCGCCTTCATCGCGAGCAGGTGCGCCGCTTTCTGCTCGAGCTCGCGGATGTGCGTCTCGGCCAGTGCCTTGACGCTGCGGCTCGAGCGCCGGCGGTCCTGCCACAGCCCGACCAGCTGGCCGATCTCGGCGATCGAGAAGCCCAGGTCGCGCGCGCGGCGGATGAAGCGCAGGGTGTGGACGTCGCGTGCCGAATACTGGCGATAGCCGGCATCGGTCCGGGCCACGTGCGGCATCAACCCGACCTCCTCGTAGTGGCGGATCATCTTTGCCGAGACGCCGGAGGCGCGGGCGGCCTCACCGATGTTCATCGTGTCGATCACGCTCTCCCGGTCTCGAACGCCGGCGGCTTCGGCGCCGGGACGACGTTCGCGCGTTCAACTTCAGTGTGCGCGACAACCGGCTTCCAGCGCCGCAACAGCAAGGCATTGGCGACCACGCTGACGCTGCTCAGCGCCATCGCGGCGCCCGCGATCACCGGGTTGAGCAGGCCAAACGCCGCGAGCGGGATGCCGAGCACGTTGTAGGCGAAGGCCCAGCCGAGGTTCTGCCGGATCTTCGCGACCGTCCGGCGCGATACATCGATCGCGTCGACGACCGCGAGCGGGTCGGCTCGCATCAGCGTGATGCCGGCCGCGGCCATGGCGACGTCCGTTCCCGTCGACATTGCGATGCCGACGTCGGCCGCGGCCAGCGCCGGCGCGTCGTTGATGCCGTCGCCGACCATCGCGACAACCCGGCCTTGCGCCCGCAACGCCTGCACCGCCAACGCTTTGTCGGCCGGAAGCACCTGCGAATGGACTTCGTCGATGCCCACCTCGCGTGCGAGCGCCTGCGCACTGCCATGGTTGTCGCCGGTCAGCAGCACGGTCCGAACGCCGCGGGCGTGCAAACGGGCCACGGCGTCGCGGGCATGCGGCTTGACGGTGTCGCCGAAGGCGAGCAGGCCGCACAGGCGTTCGCCCTCCCCCTCTTGTTGCACGAGCCAGGAGACGGTGTGACCGGACGCTTCGAGCGCGTCGGCCTGCACGGCCAACCGGCCGCGGTCGACGCCCAGCTCGCGAAGAAGACGCGCACTGCCCAGCGTGGTGCGACGTCCATCGACCGTTCCTTCGACGCCGCGGCCCGGCAGTGCGCGAGCCTCGACGGCCGCGTCGACTCCGAGCCCGCGCTCGCTTGCCTTGTCGAGCACTGCACGCGCGAGCGGATGCGTGCTTTGGCGCTGCAAGGCGGCAGCCAGCCGGAGCAGCGAATCACTGTGCTGCCCGACCACCGCGAGCACCTCGACGACGACCGGTCGACCTTCAGTCAACGTGCCCGTCTTGTCGAACGCCACCGTATCGATCGATTGCGCGGTCTCGAGCGCTTCGGCATCCTTGATCAGGATGCCGTGTGCAGCGGCGACACCGGTGCCCGCGATGATCGCGGTCGGCGTCGCCAGGCCGAGCGCGCAGGGGCACGCGATCACCAGCACCGCAACCGCGTTGACGATCGCCTGCTCCCAGTCGCCACCGGCGACGAGCCAGCCGACGACCGTCAGCGCCGCGATGCCGAGCACGACCGGCACGAAGACCGCGCTGACGCGGTCGACGATGCGCTGGATCGGCGCCTTCGCCGCCTGCGCCGACTCGACCATCCGGATGATCCGCGCCAGCGTCGTCTCGGCCCCGACCGCCGTCGTTTCGATCGCGAGCGCGCCCTCCGCGTTGATCGAGCCACCGGTGACGCGATCGCCGTGTGCCTTCGCGCTCGGCAGGGACTCGCCGGTGATCAGCGCTTCGTCGACGTCGCTGCGCCCCTCGGTGACCGTGCCGTCGACCGGGATGCGCTCGCCCGGTCGCACGACGACGATGTCACCCACGCGCACCTGCTCCATCGGCAGCTCGGTCTCGATGCCGGCGCGGCGGACGCGCGCGGTCAGCGGTCGCAACGCCTGCAGCGCACGGATCGCTTCGGCCGTCTCGCGCTTCGCACGCCCCTCGAGCCACTTGCCGAGCAGCACCAGCGAAATCACCGCGGCCGAGGCCTCGAAGTACAGATGGGGCGCGCCGTCGGGCGCCGGAACGAACAATCGATAGAGCGAGAGACCGTATGCCGCGCTGGTGCCGATCGCGACCAGCAGGTCCATGTTGCCGCTGCCGGCACGCAGTGCGCGCCAGCCGGCACGGTAGAAGCGCGCGCCGAGCCAGAATTGAACCGGCGTCGCCAGTGCGAGTTGCAGCCAGCCGTCGAGCATGGCATGGACGCCGAACAGCGCCAGCACCATCGGCATCACGATCGGCAGCGTGAAGGCAACGCTGACTGCCACCGACCACCACGGCGTCGGCGTTTCGGCCGGCGCACGCTGCGTTGGATCGGGCAGCGCCGACGCTTCGTAGCCGGCCTTCTTCACCGCCGCCTGCAGGACGGTCGCGGCGACATCGGCACGCGCCTGCACCGTGGCCCGTTCGGTCGCGAGATTCACCGAAGCGGCGATGACACCGGGCACCTTGAGCAGCGCCTTTTCGACCCGGCTCGAGCACGACGCGCAGGTCATGCCTTCGATCCGCAGCGTCGTCTCGCGGTTAGCAGCCGATGGGATGGGAGAGGCGATGTTCATGGCCTGAAGATTGGGGCTTCCCATGATGAGAAGGTCAATGCGACCGATGCGGTTGACACGGCAAGAGGGTCCCTCGCCAATGGTTGACCTTCCCATCATGTCAAGGCCCACAGTATGACCTTTCCCTCTGCAGGAGCACCGAATGATTGCGTTCATGGTCGATGACATGACCTGCGGCCACTGCGTCAAGGCGATCACCCAGGCCGTACAGGACGCCGACGCCGGCGCGACGGTCCGCATCGACCTTGCCGGGCATCGCGTCGAGATCGAGCCCGGGAGTGCCGACGCGCGTCGCTTGCAAGAAGCGATTGCCGAGGCAGGCTACACGCCGGTGCCGGCCTGACAGCTCGATCGCCGCGCTGGCACCGAGTGCGGTGCCGGATGTCGCGCGAGTGGTCACCCGCGGAAGCGGACACCTGTCGCCCACCTCGGCTCGACTCGGAACCGGCAGCCGCGCACGCGCTCCAGGCGCAAGACCGCCTTCGGGCTGCATTTCTTGCCGCAATCGCCGGTGGCGCTTGCACCGATCGCCGAGCGTCGAGCCGGATAATGACGGCCACCCACCGATGACTGCCACCCCGAGCGCCGCCGCCGTTCCCAGCTTGACGGCCCTGATGCGGAGCAGCCCCCGGCAGGCGCCGGTGACCACAGCCCTCGTCGCTGCGAATTGCGCGGTGTTCCTGCTGATGCTGCCGTTCGGAGCCGGTCTGTGGCACGCGCCGAACGGCGTGCAGCTGGCCTGGGGCGCGAACTTCGGCCCGGCCACCAAGGACGGCGAGTGGTGGCGGCTCGGCACTGCCATGTTCCTGCACTTCGGCCTGGTTCATCTGGCGATGAACATGTGGGCGCTGTGGGATGCCGGTCGACTCGTCGAGCGCTGGATCGGACACACGCGCTTCGCGGTCCTCTATCTCGCGAGCGGCCTCGCCGGCAACCTGGTGTCGCTCGTCGTGCAGGGCGATCGCGCGGTCTCGGGCGGCGCCTCGGGCGCGATCTTCGGCGTGATCGGCACGTTGCTGGTCTGCCTGGCGCGCGAGCGTCGACACGTCGATCCGGGCGAGTTCCGCTGGCTGTTCTGGGGCGGTGGCGCGTTCGCGTTGGCGTCGCTCGCCCTGGGGTTCGTGATCCCGGGCATCGACAACGCGGCCCACCTCGGCGGGCTCTTCACCGGTGCGCTGCTCGGTGTCGCGCTCGGTCGCTCGCTGCTGCGAGAGCACGCGATCGGCCGTGCGCAGCGCGCCATCGCGGCGGCCTTGCTGACAGCTGCGGTCGGGCTGTTCGCCTTCAACATCCCGGCACCCCGCTACCGCCTCGGCGAGGAGATGCAGGCGCGCTCGGCGATACGCCAGTTCCTCGCCGACGAGACCCGCATCAATGACCGCTGGAAGTCGATCATCGACGCCGGCCGCAGCGGCAGCGCGTCGTTCGACGAGCTCGCGGGGACGATCGACAGCGAGGTCTCGCGCGAGTATCAGGACAGCTTCGAGCAGTTGTCGGCGATCGCGCTGTCGCCGGATGCGCCGTCCGCGGCCGACCTCGAGTTTCTGCGCCGCTATGCGCTGCTGCGCGGCGACGCCGCGCATGACCTCGCCGAAGCTCTGCGCGCCAACGACCCCGCCGGCATCCGTCGCGCGCTCGACAAGATGCGCCAGGCGCAAGCGATTGCAAGGAGCGCGTCGGCCGCATCCCGCTGAGGCGGTCGGATCTGGTTACAGCTGGCCGCGTGAACAGGCGCACAGGCGCGAACAACCGTCGGACGGGCGGTGCCCGCACCCCGTAGGCAGCGGCGCGTGCTTCTCCTATTCTTCGCCTTACGTCAAGGGCACACCCGCTCGAAAGTCGGGGTCGCAAAGCTTCCGGTCTACCGCCCGCAAGGGCCATGACAGCGGGGTTGCCAATCGACTCGCTTGCGTGCACTCGCCTCTGACGCTGCGCGTCCGCCGGGTCCCGGCCGATCCGGGCCTCGGCAGACGTCGACTCGGCTTCCGGGCCCTGCCCCGGGTGGAGACGTTGATGAAGCGAATCGTTGCAGTCGCGGCGCTGGGCCTGACGATCCTGGCGGCAGCACCCGCAAGCGCCGACGTGGCATACCTCACCGCGCCGCTCGCGGCCCGCCCCGGCAAGGTGTCGACGGCGACGACCCCGCGCGAGTACCGGCTCGACGTCGCCCGCCACATCTACGACTCGTATCCCGATCGCATCTTCAAGGGCCGCCTGCCGCCGCTGATCCATGCGGTCGTCGTGCTCGAAACCACGGTCGACGAACAGGGCCGTCCACGCGAGGTGAAGGTCATTCGGGGCCCGTCGCACGCGCCCGACGTCACCGCGGCGGTGCGCGAGATGACGTTCCGGGTCGGCCCGCTGCCGCTGCCCACCAAGCTCGGTTCACCGATCCGCTTTCTCGAGATCTGGCTGGTCCACAAGAACGGCCGGTTCCAGCTCGACGCGCTGACCGAAGGGCAGGACTGACGGACTCTCGATCGCAACCTCGCGGCACGGGCTTGCGGTTTCGCCCTGCTCGGCTTCCTTTCGTTCGAAGTCACCATCGAGGCGGTACGGCCGAGCCGTGCGGCAGCCGCCGCGCTCCTAGGGTCAGCCCCGTAGCCGCTCGGCGCGCGCGTCGGCACAGTCTCAGCGCGTCGCGGCGCATCGGCCGTTGCCGTGCTCCACGATCGCCGCCTCCCCGCGGCCGCCCTCACCCACCTCGAACGAAAGAGACAACACCATGACTTCGCGCCGAACCCTGCTTCATGGCATCGCCGCTTCCCTCTTCGCGCTCGCGGCCGGCACCGCGCACGCAGCCTGGCCGGAGCGTCCGATCACGCTGATCGTGCCGTGGGGCGCGGGTGGCGGCACCGACGCGACCGCACGCATCATCGGCACCCTGCTCGAGAAGGACCTGGGCCAGCCGGTCACGGTCGTCAACCGCACCGGTGGCAGCGGGGTCGTCGGGCACCAGGCGATCTCCACGGCTGCACCCGACGGCTACACCATCGGCCTGATCACGGTCGAGATCAGCATGATGCATTGGCAGGGCCTGACCGATCTGTCCGGCACCTCGTACACGCCGATCGGGCTGGTCAATTTCGACCCGGCTGGGTTGCAGGTCCGGGCCGATTCACCGTACAAGACAGCGAACGAGCTGGTCGCCGCGATCAAGGCGAACCCCGGCAAGTTCAAGGCCTCGGGCACCGGCCAGGGCGGCATCTGGCACCTCGCGATCGCCGGCATGCTGAAGGACCTGAAGGTCGACCCGACCGCCGCACCGTGGGTGCCGTCGAACGGCGCCGCACCGGGACTGCAGGACCTCGTCGCCGGCGGCGTCGAGGTCGTGCCGTGCTCGCTGCCCGAGGCGCGCTCGCTGATCGACGCCGGCAAGGTCCGCAGTCTCGCCGTCATGAACGACACGCCGTCCGCGCTGTACCCCAACGTGCCGACCCTGAAGGCGGCCACCGGCAGCGACTGGAAGCTGGGCGCGTGGCGCGGCATCGCGGCGCCGAAGGGCCTGTCGGCCGAGGCGCGCGACAAGCTGGTGGCCGCGATCGCGAAGATCGCGAAGAGCAAGGACTACACCGACTTCATGAGCTCGCGCGGATTCGGCGTGGTCTACGCCGGGCCGGATGAGTTCGCCACCTTCATGGCCAAGTCCGACGCCGACCTCGGCGCGACGATGAAGGCGGTCGGAATCGCGAAGTAAGCTTCTCCGTGAAGCTGAACGACGCCGTCTGGGGCGCCCTGCTGGCGCTGCTCGGCGGCGCCCTCGTCATCCATGTGCAGGCCTTTCCGACCATCCCCGGGCAGAAGGTCGGGCCCGGCCTCTTCCCCGGCATCCTCGGCGTCGGCCTCGCGGTCTGCGGCCTGCTGCTGATCGTCCGCGGCATCCGGCTCCGCACGGCGGATCGATCCGGTGCGCCCTGGATCGCGCTGCCCGAATGGGCGCATGCACCGCGTCAGCGCCTCGCCTTTGCAGTGCTGGTCGCAGTCAGCCTGCTGTACCTGCTCGTGGTCGATCGCCTAGGCTTCGTGCTGACCGGCACGGTCTTCCTCGCCGCACTGATGGCGGTGCTGCGCGTGCGCCCGTCGCGCATCGTGCCGATCGCCCTCGTGCTGACTCTGCTGATCCACTACGCGTTCTACAAGCTGCTGCGCGTCCCGCTGCCCTGGGGCGTGCTGCAGTCCGTCGCGTGGTGAGCCGGCCTACCTTCAAGGACAGCGCGTGAGCGACGCCTGGCTGCAGGCCTTCGGCCTCGTCTTCGCGCCGTACAACATCCTCGTGATGGTCGGCGCCTCGCTGTTCGGCCTGTTCGTCGGCGCCGTGCCGGGCCTGACCGCGACGATGGCGACGGCGCTGCTGGTACCCGTCACCTTCTTCATGGCGCCGATCCCGGCGATCGCGGCGATCGTCACCGCGACTGCGATGGCGATCTTCTCCGGCGACATCCCGGGCTGCCTGCTCCGCATGCCCGGCACACCGGCATCGGCCGCGTACACCGACGAGGCGTACGCGATGACGAAGAAGGGCATGGCCGAGACCGCGCTCGGTGCCGGCCTCGTCTTCTCGGCGGTCGGCGGCCTGTTCGGCACCGCGGTGCTGATGGTGGCGGCGCCTTCGCTCGCCGAGTTCGCGCTCAACTTCAGCTCGTTCGAGTACTTCTGGCTGGTCCTGATGGGGCTGACCTGTGCGGTCTTCGTCTCGACCGACCAGCCGCTGAAAGGCCTGGTCACGCTTTTCCTCGGCCTGCTGATCGCCGGCGTCGGCCTGAACAACCCGGCGGCCTTCCCGCGCTTCACGTTCGGCAGCACCGAGCTGCTCGGCGGCATCGGCCTGATCCCCGTGATGATCGGCATGTTCGCGGTGTCCGAGATCATCCGCTACGTCGTCAACCTCGAGCCCGAGGCGCTGATCGTCGACCAGCCGATCGGCAACGTCTTCAAGGGCATGTGGGGCCTCGCGGTCAAGTACCCGAAGCAGATCCTGCGCGGCAGCGTGCTCGGCACGCTGATCGGCGCATTGCCCGGCGCCGGCGCCGACATCGCGGCCTGGATGTCGTACGCAATGAGCAAGCGGTTCTCGAAGGAGCCCGAGAAGTTCGGCACCGGCCACGTCGAAGGCATTGTCGAGAGCGGCTCGGCGAACAACAGCGCGCTGGCCGGCGCGTGGATCCCGGCGCTCGTCTTCGGCATCCCGGGCGACTCGATCACCGCGATCGTGATCGGCGTGCTCTACATGAAGAACATGAACCCGGGGCCGACGCTCTTCACGACGAACCCGCAGAACATCTACGCGGTGTTCCTGCTCTTCATCATCGCCAACCTGATCATGCTGCCGCTCGGCTGGCTCTGCATCAAGGCGGCCAAGCGCATCCTCAAGGTCCCGCGCGACGTGCTGATGCCGGTCATCCTGCTGTTCTGCATCGTCGGTTCGTTCGCGATCAACAACACCGGGTTCGACATCGGCATCATGCTGATCGCCGGCGTCGTCGCCTACGTGCTCGAAGCCAACGACTTCCCGATCACGCCGCTGATCCTCGGCGTCGTGCTCGGCGCGATGCTCGA
>JBDSAB010000056.1:0-4703 GCA_039922395.1 Caldimonas sp. | reverse complement strand
GTCAGCAGGCCGAAGATGTGGCGCAGCTTGCCGTAGTCCTGCGAGACCAGCGAATAGGCCGGCGAGATCGGTGCGAACGGCACGCCGGCGAGCAACGCGCCGAGCGCGAGCAGCAGGTGCTCGATGTCGTTGTCGGACAGGATCACGATCGGCCGCTCGGCGGAGAGGCCGAGATCCAGCAAGCCCTGCGCGATCGAGCGCGCGCTTTGCAGCGCTTCGGCGTAGCTCACCTTGCGCCAGTCGCCACCCTGATGGCGCTTCGCGACCAGCGTGCGGTCGGGCGCGACCGCGGCCCAGTGCAGAAACCGGTCGGTGATGCGCTCGGGATACGGCCCGAGCGCCTCGGTCGAGCGCACGACGGTCGAGCCGTCGTCGCGCTGCGTGAAATGCGCCGACAGCGAACCCCCGAGCGCGACGTCGCGATAGCGGGGCGCGACTGCGGACATCACGCTCACCGAACGGGCTGCGGCGCCGAACGCTTCGGCGCGATCATTGCTTCGCCACCTTCGCGGCGCGGCCTTCGAGAAAGGCCTTGATGCGGTCCTTCGCGGCCGGGTCGCCCGACGCGATCGCCGCCATCAGCGACTCGAGGAAGAGGCCTTCGGCCTGCCCCATGTCGGCGATCCGCGGCAGCGCATGCAGCACCGCGAAGTTCGAGAGCGGCGCATTGGCGGCGATCTTGTGCGCGAGCTCGAAGCCCTTCGCGAGCCCTTGTCCCTCGTCGACGACGTACTGCGACAAGCCGATGCGCAGCCCTTCCTCGGCGTCGTAGACGCGTCCCGTCAGCATCATGTCGGCCATCCGGGCGGCGCCGATCAGGCGCGGGATGCGCGTCGAGCCGCCGCCGCCGACGAAGATGCCGCGCTGCCCTTCGGGCAGACCGTAGAACACGCTGCGCTCGGCGACGCGGATGTGGGCGGCGACCGCGAGCTCGAGCCCGCCGCCGACGACCGCGCCGTGCATCACCGCGACCACCGGCACGCGGCCGAACTGGATGTGCTCGAACGCGGCGTGCCACGAGCGCGAGTGGACGACCGCCTCGGCGACGCTGCGCTCGGACAGTTCGGAGAGGTCGAGGCCGGCGCTGAAGTGACTGCCCTCGCCGCTCAGCACGACGGCGCACGTTTCGGGCGGCAGGCCGGTGAACGCGGCCTGCAGCTGCGCGACCAGGGTGTCGTTGAGCGCGTTGCGCTTGACCGGCCGATTGAGTCGCACATGGGTGACGGCACCGGCGTGCTCGATGCGCAACAGGTCGAGCGCGGCCAGTGCGCCGGTCGCGGGGACGGTGGGTTCGGCCATGGCTGAATCGGTCATTTAGTTAATGATAGTAAACACCTGGGCCAATCTCGCCCGGGTATTTACCCTAAGCTCGACAGCCCGACTCATTTGCTGCAACGCAGGCCGTTCCTCGCTTGAAGCGTCGCCTCGGAGCAAGCGCCGGACCCGATCGGATCCGTGAAACTCCTGATGTCACGGACCAATTTGGTTATTAGATTTAACTAAATCGAATGCGGCAGCGGACATCGGGAGATGCCGGGCCGTGCTCGCCGACTTCTTCCCCTGGAGACAACCCGATGAGCCCCTTCGTTCCCCGACTCCCGGCCAGCGCCGTGCTGCTCTGCCTTCTCGCCGCCTGCGGCGGCGGCGACGACGACGTGATTCCGCAGCTCACGCCGGCCACCGGCGCGTCGCTCGGCTCGTGCACCGACTTGACGACCCGCTTTTCGTTCGCGAACACAACGATCGCCACGGCCGATGCCATCGCGGCCGGCACCTTGACGGTCGCCGGCACGCCGGTCGGCGCGCATTGCCGGGTCACCGGCACGATGTACCAGCGCACCAGCACGGTCGATGCGAAGACGTATGCGATCGGCTTCGAGATGCGTCTGCCGAACGCCTGGAACGGGCGCTTCTTCTACCAGGCGAACGGCGGCACCGACGGCAGCATCGGCACGGCGAGCGGCGGCATCGGCGGCGGCGGTCCGCTGACCAATGCGCTGCAGCAAGGCTTTGCGGTCATCAGTTCGGACGCGGGCCACAACAACTCGCAGAACCCGACCTTCGGCATCGACCCGCAGGCCCGGCTCGACTATGGCTACCAGGCGGTCGGCAAGCTGACGCCGATGGCGAAGGGCCTGGTCCAGACCGCGTATGGCAAGGCGCCCGACCGCTCGTACCTCGGCGGCTGCTCGAACGGCGGCCGCCATGCATTGGTCGCCGCGTCGCGCTATGCCGACCAGTACGACGGCATCCTGGCCGGCGACCCGGGCTGGCGCCTGCCGCTCGCCGCACTCGCCAACGTGGCCGGCTACCAGACTTACGTGAGCCTCGCGACGACCGCGGGCGACCCGGCCACCGGCTTCTCGGTCGCCGAGCGCCAGCTGGTGTCGAACGCGGTCACCGCCAAGTGCGACGCGCTCGACGGCGCGACCGACGGCCTGATCCAGGACAACAAGGCCTGTCAGGCAGCGTTCGATGTGAGCCGCGACGTGCCGACCTGCACCGGCGCGCGCGACGGCACCTGCCTCAGCGCGGCCCAGAAGACCGGCATCGCGAAGCTGTTCTCCGGCGCGACGACGAGCACCGGAACCAAGATCTACACCAGCTTCCCGTGGGACAACGGGCTGGCGACGACCGGCTGGGGCCCGACCTGGAAGTTCGGCGCGCCGCCGAGCCGCGATGCCGGCGCGATCGGCTTCATCTGGCAGGTGCCGCCGGTCGACCCGACCACGTTCAACGGCACGACGTTCGCCGCGACCAGCAACATCGACGACCTCTACGCCAAGATCCAGGCGACCAATGCGACGTACACCGAGAACTCGCTGTCGTTCATGACGCCGCCGAATCCGACCGACCTTTCGGCGCTGAAGCGGCGCGGCGCCAAGCTGATGGTCTATCACGGCACCAGCGATCCGATCTTCTCGAGCGATGACAGCGTCGCCTACGCCGAAGGCCTGCGCGGCGCGAACGGTGGCGACGCGTCGAACTTCGCCCGCCTCTACCTGATTCCCGGCATGAACCACTGCAGCGGAGGCCCGGCGACCGACCAGTTCGACATGCTGACCCCGCTCGTCAACTGGGTCGAGAAGGGCGAGGCGCCGGACAGCGTCGTCGCCAGCGCACGCGGCGCCGGCAACGCCGGTGGCGTCAACGCCGACCTGCCGTCGGCCTGGGCCGCGAACCGGACGCGCCCGCTCTGCTCGTACCCGAAGGTCGCGCGCTACAACGGCAGCGGCAGTCTCGAATCGGCGGCCAGCTTCACCTGCCAGTGAGGACTTGACGTTCTGGCGGACACTCGCAGAGCGGCTGCCACGGTGGCGGCCGAGACAACCTGGTCCGCCATGACGTCGACCTTGCAGCGCGTGTTTCTTGCCGGCGCGATCGCCCTCTCGGGTGGTGGCGCCTGGGCCCAGCCGGCGACGGCGTCGGCCGGCTGGCCGACCAAGCCGATCCGGATGATCGTCACGTTCCCGCCCGGCGGCTCGGCCGATGCGACGGTGCGCATCGTCGCGCCGAAGCTCGGCGAGCGGCTCGGCCAGCAGGTCGTGATCGACAACCGGCCGGGCGCCGGCGGCAACATCGGCCTGGCTGCGCTCGCCAAGTCCGACGCCGACGGCTACACGATCGGCGTCGGCGCGGCCGGCGGCCTCGCCGCCAACGTCAGCCTCTATCCGAAGATGCCGTTCGATGCGCAGAAGGACTTCGTGCCGATCTCGCTGCTCGCGCACATCCCGTTCGTGCTGGTCGCATCGCCGGCATCGCCGGTCAAGAGCGTCGGCGACCTGCTGACGCAGGCGAAGGCCGAGCCCGGCAAGCTGTCGGTCGGCCACGGCGGCAACGGCACCGCGATGCACCTGTCGGTGCAATTGATGAAGCAGATCGCCGGCATCGACCTCGCCGAAATCGCGTACCGCGGCTCCGGTCCGGTCGCGCTCGACGTGATCGGCGGGCAGGTGCCGCTCGGCATGCTCGACCTCTCGTCGGTGCTGCAGCACGTGAAGGCCGGCAAGGTGCGCGCACTCGCCGTGACCGGCGATCAGCGGCTCGCCGCGCTGCCCGATGTGCCGACCCTGGCCGAGGCGGGCATCAAGGGCTACGAATCGACCGGCTGGTTCGGCGTCGTCGCGCCGGCCGCGACGCCGGCGCCGATCGTCGCCCGCCTGCAGGCCGAGCTGCGCGCGGTGCTCGTCGATCCGGAGGTTGTCGCCGGCGCGCGGGCCGCAGGCGTCGAGCTGAGCCCGACGACATCGGCCGAGTTCGGCCGCTTCATCGGGACCGAGACGACCAAGTGGGCCGACGTGATCAAGCGGTCGGGCACCAAGCTCGAATGACGACCGCACCGACCCGTCTCGAAGCCGATGTCGCGATCGTCGGCGCCGGCCCGGTCGGCCTGACCCTGGCGATGGACCTCGCGCAGCGCGGCTGCAAGGTCGCGATGCTCGAGACGCGGCGCCGCGGCGAGCCGCCGAACGTCAAGTGCAACCACGTCGCGGCGCGCACGATGGAGCAGTTCCGCCGGCTCGGCGTCGGCGCCGACGTGCGCGACGCCGGGCTGCCGCCGGACTATCCGAACGACGTGGTGTTCCGCACTGCCGTGACCGGCACCGAGCTCTCGCGCATCCACATCCCGGCGCGGGCGACGCGCTACACCGACACGAGCGGCCCCGACGGCTGGTGGCCGACGCCGGAGCCGCCGCATCGCA
>JBDSAB010000055.1:0-3695 GCA_039922395.1 Caldimonas sp. | reverse complement strand
GCGCTCGCATGCTCGCTGCGGCGGCCGCCGGCCTCGCCGCCGATGTTGCGGCAGGCGAAGCTGCCGAGGTGATCGATCCGCGCGACCGGCGCGCCGAACAGCCGGCGCGCCAGTGGCTGCACGCTGTGGCGCTCCCAGAGCGCGAGCGCAACGGCGGCCGGGCACTCGAGCACGAACGGCTGCGAGACGGGTGTCGGCGTCGCCGTGATGCGCACCGCATCGCGCCAGCCGCACGCGCCTTCGTCGCGGCGGTCCGGCTGCACCGCATAGCGCATCCCGCTCGACGCCAGCACGGCATGACAGGCGGGGGCGTCGCCGTCGAGGCGGCCGAGCTTGTAGCCGGTCAGCAGGTTCGGCTCGTCGGCCACCGCGAGCGGCGCACTCGGGTTCCACCGATCGGGGACGACGAGCCGCCCGGAACCGACTGCGGCGACAAGGCCGGCCGCGAGCGCGAGCAGCAGCAGACCGACGATCCGCATCAGGTGGCCGGCGCCGGACGCGGCCGCCCCGAGCGTCCGGGTGTGCCGCTAGTTCCAGCGCCCGCGCGCGCCGGCGAGGCTGTAGCGGCCCGCGCCGAGCAGTGCGATCGCGATCGCCGAGAACAGGTAAAGCGCCTGCAGCTCGAGCGCGTAGCCGCCGGTCTTCGAGATCGAGAACAGGTCGTTCAGGTGCGCGATCAAGACCGCGACCACCATGTTGCCGGCGATCACGAGGGCGGCCGGCCGCGTCCAGGCGCCGAGGATCACGAACAGCGGGGCGACCACCTCGCCGATGTACACCAGGTAGCCCACCCCGCTCGGAACGCCTGACTTCGCGAGCGCGCCGCTGATGAAGTCGATGCCGCCGGTGACCTTGGCGACGCCGTGGAACAGGATCAGCAGACCGACCGTGACGCGCAACAGCAGCTTGCCGGCGTCTTCGTATGAGGAACGGGTGCGCGACGCGTCGGTGATGGCCATGGCGTTCTCGGTGTCGTTGTTCGGAGGACCGCCACTCTAACCACTTGCCCGCCGCATCACCGGCCGCCGGCAGATGGCCGCATCGCCCGCTCAGCCGATCGTCATCAGGCTGGCGTTGCCGCCGGCGGCGGCAGTGTTGACCGAGAGCGTCCGTTCGACCAGCAGGCGCTCGATCTCGAACGCGCTGCCGTCGGCCGGCAGCACCTGCAGCGCGACGATGGGACCGATGCGCTCGGCGAGTCGCCGGCTCCACGCGGCGACACGCTCGGCGGACGCTTCGATCAACGCGGCATCGATGTCGGCGACGAGCGGATCCGGCGCGATCGACACGCGCTCGCGCACCGCAGCGGGGAGTTCCGCGAGCCAGCGCGCGACCTCGCCGCCGGCCGGCCAGGCCGCGCGGGCGCCGGCGATCAGCACGACCGCGAGTTGCTCGATGAGATCGGCTCGCGTCTCACCGAGGCAGAGCACGCGCGAACGCGGCACCAGCGCATAGGTGTTGCGCTCGCCGGTCGGTCCGGGCAGCACCTCGGGTTCCAGCGGCGGCCGGCGCTGGAGGTGAACACGGCAGCGTTGGGCCAGATCCGCGTCGGACGGCCTTGAGGCGAGCCAATCGCACAGCACGCGCGCAGGTTCGTTCGCGGGCAGCACCATCGCCGCGTCATCGCGATCCGCTGCGACAACTGAATTCGCTCCTGCCCGCGACGCACCCTCTGCGCGCGCCATGCCACCCCGCTGCCGGCACAGCCGCGGCAGATAGAGCGGACCACCGGCCTTCGGCCCGGTGCCCGACAAACCTTCGCCGCCGAACGGCTGGACCCCGACGACTGCGCCGACCATGTTGCGATTGACATAGAGGTTGCCGGCATGGACGCGCCCGGTGACGAACTCGATCGTCTCGTCGATGCGCGTGTGCAGACCGAGCGTCAGGCCATAGCCGGTCGCATTGATCTGATCGACCAGCGCACCGAGCTGCGCGCGCCGGTAGCGGACGACGTGAAGGACCGGCCCGAAGACCTCGCGCGTCAGTTCGCCGATGTGGTCGAGCTCGATCAGCGCCGGCGCGACGAAGCTGCCGTGCGCCACCGCATCCAGATCGATCGGCAGCGGCCGGTGCACGCGGCGGCCGGCGCGTTGCATGGCGTCGATGTGGCCCTCGATCGCGGCAAGCGCGTCGGCGTCGATGACCGGCCCGACGTCGGTCGCGAAGCGTGCCGGCGCGCCCAGTCGCAGTTCGCGCATCGCGCCGAGCAGCATCTCGAGCGTGCGCTCGGCGATGTCGTCCTGCACGCAGAGCACGCGCAACGCTGAGCAGCGCTGCCCGGCGCTGTCGAACGCCGAGGTCACGACGTCGGTGACGACCTGCTCGATCAGCGCCGACGAGTCGACGATCATCGCGTTCTGGCCGCCGGTTTCGGCGATCAAGGTGGCCGGATTTCCCTCGGCGTCGACGCGACCAGCGAGCGCCCGTTGCAGCATCCGGGCGACGTCGTTCGAGCCGGTGAACAGCACGCCGCGCACGCGTGCATCGGCGACCAGCGCCGCGCCGACGGTCTCGCCGCGCCCGGGCAGGAACTGCAGCACGTCGCCGGGAACGCCGGCGGCGTGGAGGAGGCGGACTGCCTCGGCCGCGATCAGCGGAGTCTGCTCGGCCGGCTTCGCGATCACCGCGTTACCGGCAGCGAGCGCGGCCGCGATCTGGCCGGTGAAGATCGCGAGCGGGAAGTTCCATGGGCTGATGCAAACGACGATTCCGAGCGGTGTCGATGCGGATCCGGACACCGCGGCGGCATCGGACGAGCGCGCCTGCGCCGCGTAGTAGCGCAGGAAGTCGATCGCCTCGCGGACTTCGCCGATCGCATTGCCCGCGGTCTTGCCGGCTTCGCGGATCGCGAGGCCGATCAACGCAGGCATCTGCTGCTGCATCCGGTCAGCGGCACGCCCGAGCGCCGCCGCGCGATCAGCGGCCGGCACCGCCTGCCAGATCGGCACCGCGAGCTCGGCTGCGTCCAGCGCAGCAGCCACGTCGGCGGCACTCGCCTCGACGACGGTGCCGACCACCGAGCGTCGATCGGCCGGGTCGCGAACCGCCTGTGCGATGCCGCCGTCGCACGTCTGTCCACCGACCAGCGGAACGGCGCGCCATGCAGTCGTCGCGCTTTCCTGCAGCGTGCGGCCGAGCATTTCGAGGATGCGCTCGTTCGACAGGTCGAGGCCGCTCGAATTGCGCCGCACGCGGCCGTACAGCTCGGGCGGCAGCGCGATGGCCGGGTGCGGCGCACCCATCGTTGCACCGCCCTGTGCGGCCTGCCGCGTCGTCTCGACCGGATCGGCGACCAGTTCGTCGATGTCGATGTCCGGGTCGGCGATGCGGTTCACGAACGACGTGTTGGCGCCGTTTTCCAGCAGGCGGCGGACCAGGTAGGCGAGCAGCGTCTCGTGGGTGCCGACCGGCGCATAGATGCGGCACGGCCGGCCCAGCCCGCCGTCGGCGCGCGGCGCAACGACCTCGGCATACAGCGGCTCGCCCATCCCGTGCAGGCACTGGAACTCGTAGCGGCCGCGCTCGGCGTCATCGCCGGCCATCGTCGCGATGGCAGCCACCGTGTGCGCGTTGTGAGTCGCGAACTGCGCGTAGACCGCGTCCGGCGCGGCCAGCAGCTGGCGCGCGGCGGCGAGGTACGAGACGTCGGTGTGGCACTTGCGCGTGAAGACCGGGTAGTCGTCGAGGCCGTC
>JBDSAB010000054.1:0-13654 GCA_039922395.1 Caldimonas sp. | reverse complement strand
ACGTGTGTCGGGATCGTGGCCGACCTCAAGGACCCTGATGAGGCGCAGCGCGCCATGGGGGAGGCCGAAGCGACGCTCGGTCCGATCGAGGTGCTGGTGAACTCGGCCGGCGCGGCGAAGCGCTATGCGCCGAAGGAGCTCGACGCGCAGGCGTGGCGTTCCGCCATGGACGCGAAGTACTTCACCTACATCCATGCCATGGACGCGGTGCTGCCGGGCATGGCCGCCCGTGGGCGCGGCGCCATCGTTAACGTGATTGGCATGGGCGGCAAGGTCGGCAACCCGGTGCACCTGCCCGGCGGTGCCGCCAATGCGGCGCTGATGCTCGTGACCACCGGGCTCGCCAACGCCTACGGGCACCAGGGCATCCGCATCAACGGCGTCAACCCGAGCTCGACCCTGACCGGCCGGGTGCAGCAGGGGCTCGCCGTGGAATCGCGCGCGACAGGCGTTGCCGAGGACGAGTTGCGCGCGCGCGGCGAGGCCAAGATCCCGCTCGGCCGCTATGCGCGACCGGAAGAGGTCGCCCAGGTGGTGCTGTTCCTGGCATCGTCCCAGGCGAGCTACGTTACCGGCGCAATCCTGCCGATCGACGGCGGTGCCTACGCCGTCATCTAGTGGACTGTAACGATTGAATCGAAAGCGCCCCAACGAGAACTGTCCACTCGCTTTCTTCCGTTGCAGTTTACTAGTCGGGCTCGCGTGACGTAGCGGCGGGATCCAGCAGCGGGCGACGGGATGCCGCGCCGGGCGCGCTCTCGCGTACCAGCCACGCGCAGGCGGCACCTGCAGTCGCTACCGCTGCCAAAACCCCAATGGCCTGCGACCAGGCATGCGCCAGATCGCCGGCGGTGCGGCCCCGATCGAGCACCCAGCCGATCACCGGCTGGAGGATGCCCGCGCCAAGGAAGATGCCGACGTTGACCACGCTGGTGGCGATGCCGGAATGCTCCGGCGGATTCACTTCCTTGGCGACGGTCCACGTCAACACGAAGCCCGGGATCAGCAGCCCCATCAGGAAGAACCAGGCGAGTGTCGCGGCGATTGGCCATTGCACGTGCAGGAGCCAGGGCCACCACGAGCAGGCATACAGCGCGGTGTAGGCGCGCATCACGTCGCGCCGGTTCGCGAGCCGGTCCGATATCACGCCGACCACCAGCGCGCCGATCGCGACCCCGAGCAGCAGCATGCTGCCATGCTCGGCCGCCAGCACGCGCGACATGCCATGGACCTCCTGCAGGTACGGTACCGCCCACAGGCCGGCGAAGGCGAGATACGTCCCCGCCACGCCGACGTTGACCAGGAAGCCGGGCCACGTGCGCGGATTGCCAAGCACGTCGCGCAGCGCACGTCGCCAGTCGAGCGCAGGCGCATCCTGCCGCGCGCCGTGATGCACCGGCGCAAAACCGAGTGCTTCCGGTCGGTCACGCACCTTCCACCAGGTCAGCCCGGCAAGGGCGAGGGAAAGGATCCCCAGCCCGGCGAACACCATCCGCCATGAAGTCACGGTCACCAGCCAGGCGAGCGGCGCACCGGCGATGACCGCACCGAGGTTGCCGGCCAGCATGGTGATGCCATTCTGGGTGGCGAAGCGCCCGGCGGGATACCACACCGCGTTGATCTTCAGGATGGCGATGAAGGCGACGGCTACGCCGACGCCGACCAAGGTCCGGCCGATCGCCGCAATCTCCCAGGTCGGCGCGACGGCAAAGGTGAACGAGCCGAGCGCCGCCACCACCGCGCCCAGGGTGACGATGCGTCGCGGGCCGAGGGTGTCGGCGAGCACGCCGACGGGAATCTGCAGGAGCGTGTAGACGTAGAAGTACGTCGCGGCGAGGGTGCCGAGGATGGCGCCGCTGATCGCGAAGGCGCTGGTAAGCTCGCCCGCGATGGCCGCTGGGGCTGTGCGATGGACGAACGACAGTACGTAGCTCGCCAGCACCGTTGCGAACACCAGCCGGCGGGTAGTCGCGAAGCGGGCGTCGGTATCGGGCATCGCCGCATTGTAGGTCCATCCCGGCGAGGCCTCGAGTCGCGCACCGAGCACGGCGCGGCACGGTGGGGCGATGGTCGCAGCGCCGGCAGCGAGCGCGCGGGGCCGCGTCCATGGGCGAGTCGGAGGGTCACGCGTGGCCAGTCGCGCGAGGGCGGCCTCCCGGTCCGGCGCTCGCGGCGCGGTGGTGCAGGCCCGCTCCGCCTGCACGTAGAATGGCGTTCCCCTCTGGAATCGACGAATGAAGTTCACCGACCTGCGCGACTTCATGGCGCAACTCGAAAGTCGCGGCGAGCTGAAGCGCATTACGGCGAGCGTCGATCCGCGTCTCGAGATGACCGAGATTTGCGATCGCGTGCTTCGCCAGGGTGGGCCGGCGCTGCTGTTCGAGCGTCCCACCGGACACGTCATGCCGGTATTGGCCAACCTGTTCGGCACGCCGCGGCGCGTGGCGCTCGGCATGGGACAGGAATCGACCGAGGCGCTGCGCGAGGTCGGTACGCTCCTCGCCTTCCTGAAGGAGCCCGAGCCGCCCAAGGGGTTGCGCGATGCCTGGCAGAACACCCGGCCGGTGTTCATGCAGGTGCTCAACATGGCGCCCAAGGTGCGCGGCAGTGCGCCCTGCCAGGCCATCGTCTGGGAAGGCAACGATCTCGATCTCGCCCGCCTGCCGATCCAGACCTGCTGGCCGGACGACGCGGGGCCGCTGATCACCTGGGGCCTCGTGGTCACGCGCGGCCCGCAGGGAACCGCCACCGCGCGCTCCCGGCAGAACCTCGGCATCTACCGGCAGCAGGTCATCGGCCCGCGCCAGGTCATCATGCGTTGGCTGGCGCATCGCGGTGGCGCGCTCGACTTCCGCGACTTTGCGGCTGCCAAACCGGGCCAGCCGTTCCCGATCGCGGTGGCCCTCGGCGCCGACCCGGCGACGATGCTGGGCGCCGTGACGCCGGTCCCGGACACGCTGTCCGAATACCAGTTCGCCGGGTTGCTGCGCGGCAGCCGGACCGAGGTGGTCGATTCGTCGGTCGGCGACGCCGGCGTCAAGCTGCAGGTTCCGGCGCGTGCCGAGATCGTCCTCGAAGGGCACATTCCGACGGCTGCCGCCGGCTTCTCGGGAACCAGCCCGCACGGGATCGCGCTGCGCGAGATCGACGGCTACCTGCACGCGCTCGAAGGGCCGTTCGGCGACCACACCGGCTATTACAACGAGCCGGACTGGTTCCCCGTCTTCGAGATCGCGCGGATGACGCATCGCCGCGACCCGATCTACCACTCGACCCACACCGGCAAGCCGCCCGACGAGCCGGCGGTGCTCGGGGTCGCGCTGAACGAGGTGTTCGTGCCGATCCTGCAGAAGCAGTTTCCCGAGATCACCGACTTCTACCTGCCGCCCGAAGGCTGCAGCTACCGGCTCGCGATCATCAGCATCAAGAAGAGCTACCCGGGGCACGCGAAGCGCGTGATGTTCGGCGTCTGGAGCTTCCTGCGGCAGTTCATGTACACGAAGTTCATCATCGTCACCGACGACGACGTCGAGATCCGCAACTGGCACGACGTGATCTGGGCCCTGACCACGCGGATGGATCCGGTCCGCGACACCGTGCTGGTCGACAACACGCCGATCGACTCGCTCGATTTCGCGTCGCCGACGAGCGGCCTTGGCGGCAAGATCGGCTTCGACGCGACCAACAAGTGGCCGGCCGAAACCTCGCGTGCCTGGGGTCGGCCGATCCAGATGGACCCGGCAGTCACCGCGAAGGCGGAGAAACTGCTCGAGGAGTGGCGGCGAACCCAGCGGCCGTGAACCCCACCCGATGATTCCCTGCTCACGTGTCAGGGGCGCTTGCAGTGACGCGGGTGATCGCCTAATGTAGAGATGCCTGCATGCAGGCACTCCCCCGGCGCAGTCACTGCGCCGAGGAGCCCGAGACCTCATATCTCCCGAGCTCCAAACGGTGGCGCAAGCCACCCACCCCTCCCGCCGAAAATCGGGAGGGGTTCGTTTTTCTAGGGCCGAACTTTGCGATCGACTAGCGGCGCTTGCCCTTCTCGGCTGCAGAGCCTTGTTGCAGCCCTTCCGACATGCCGATCAGCACGCCGCTGACCAGCGCCGCGTAGCTGTCGAGCATCGCCTGGGCCGCGCGCATGCTGCTCGCGCGACCATCGCGCAGCGCTGTCTTGGCCTGCTCCATCAGCTGCTCGACGACGGCACTGGCCTGCGCGCCGGTGTCGGTGCCCTTCATCTTCATCGAGCCGAGCGCGTTCTCCCACGCCGGCTGTAGCGGGCCGCTGGCCTGGGTTGCCTTCGAGACCGCGGCGAAGAACATGTCTTCCATCCTCTCGAGGTTGCCGACGGCTTCCTTCAGCGGACCCTCCTGCAGCCCGGCGCCACGCCCGACGAATTGCTCGAGCGCCTTTCGGTTGGCCTCGACGGCCTGCAGCAGCGCCGCGTCCATCCCGGCCAGCGCCTTGCTCAGCATGCCCTCCACATCGAGCGCGGGCGCCGGGTTCTGCGCCGCACCGGCCGAGGTCGCCTGGGTCACGGTCTTCACCACCTTGCGGATGTTCTCGAGCGTCAGCTCGCGGCCCTGCAGGGCCTTCAAGGTCGCGTCGGCGACTGCCTTGCGCAAGGCTTCGCCCTGCTTCGCGCTCGCCTGCGCGAACATCGACGTCAACGCGTCCTGGTCGATTCCCGACTTCATCATGGCTCGCTCCTCCTGCTGTTGTGATGGTGTCGCACCAGCTCAGACCGGCGCGACGCGTGGCGCGCTACTGCATGTGCTGGCCGCCGTTGATCGCGATGTTCGCCCCGGTCACGAAGGCGGCTTCGTCGGAAGCGAGGTAGATGATCAGGCCGGCCACTTCCTCGGGCTTGCCGAGACGGCCGATCGGAATCTGCGGAAGGATCTTCGAATTGAGAATCTCCTCCGGGATTGCCGTCACCATCTTGGTGCCGATGTAGCCCGGCGAGATCGTGTTGACGGTGACGCCCTTGCGCGCGACCTCGAGCGCGAGCGCCTTCGTGAAGCCGTGGACGCCGGCCTTCGCAGCCGAGTAGTTGGTCTGTCCGAACGCGCCTTTCGAGCCGTTCACCGACGAGACGTTGATGATGCGGCCGAAGTTGCGCTCGACCATGCCGTCGGCGACCTGCTTGGTCATGTTGAACAGGCCGTCGAGGTTCGTGCGGGTGACCGCGTCCCAGTTGACCTTGTCCATCTTCTTGAATGTCATGTCGCGGGTGATGCCGGCGTTGTTGACCAGCACGTCGACAGCGCCGACCTTGCTTTGCACCTCGGCGACTGCGCGTGCGCAGGAGTCGTAGTCGGACACGTCGCAGGCGACCGCGACGATGTCGTAGCCGTTCTGCTTCATCTGCGCGACCCATTCGCCGTGCTTGGTGTTGCCCGGCGAATAGGTCACGACGACCCGATAGCCGGCGTCCGCCATCTTGGTCGAGATCGATTCGCCCAGGCCGCCCATGCCGCCCGTCACGAGGACCACCCGTTGCTGCTTGCCACTTGCCATTCCTGTCTCCTTGAGAAGTTGATCGAGAGAACGAGAGAAGGCGCCGATGATGCGCCCGCCCGGGGCCCTTGCGCCAGTCTGGAGATACCCGGGACTTCGCCCCTCAGCCTGCTGCCGCGATCCGGCCTTCGACGATCTCGCGAAGCTGGCGCTTCAGGATCTTGCCGACCGGGCTGATCGGGAACTCGGTCATCAGCTCGAGCCGTTCCGGCAGCTTGAACGAGGCGATGCGCTGCTGGCGCAGGAACGCCACCAGCTCGTCGAGCGTCAGCGACTCGCCCGGCTGCGCCACGACGCAGGCGCAGGCCTTCTCGCCGAAGACGGGGTCGGCCATCGCGACCAGCGCCACCACCTTCACCTTCGGGTGGGCGAAGATCAGGCTCTCGACCTCGTCGCAGTTGATCTTCTCGCCGCCGCGGTTGATCAGGTCCTTGCGGCGGCCTTCGGCATAGACGTAGCGACCGCGCCGCCGCACGATGTCGCCCATCCGGTACCAGCCGCCCGCCATGAAGGCCTCGGCGTTCTTCTCGGGTGCCTGGTAGTAGCCGCGGATCGTGTACGGGCCGCGCGTGACCAGCTCGCCCGCTTCGCCGTCGGCGACTTCCCGGTCGTCGTCGCCGACAACCCTGATCTCGTCGAGCTCGGAGACCGGAGCACCGGAACTGTGCATCAGCGCCTCGTCGTCGTCGTCGCGGCGGGTCATGTTGATCAGGCCCTCGGCGGTGCCGTAGACCTCCTGCGGGATGCAGCCGAATTCGCTGCGCAGGCGGCCGCGCAGCTCGGGCGGCAGGCGGGCGCCGCCGTTCTGGACGATCTCGAGCGAGCCCAGGTCGAAGCGCGCGGCGACGCCGGCGTTGAGCCAGTTCGAGATCAGCGGCACGGCCGCCGCGACGACCGTCACGCGCTCGCGCTCGATCAGGTCGAAGACATGGTCGGTGTCGGTGCTGCTCGCGACCACCGCGGTCGCCCCGCAGTAGAAGGCGCCGAGCAGGCCCGGCGACGCCAGGTTGTAGTTGTGGCCGAGCGGCAGCACCGCCATCAGCACCGTGTCCTCGCGAAAGCCTGCGGCTAGCGCACACAGCCGCGCGTTCAGCACGTAGTCGTCGTGCGTGCGCGGGATCAGCTTCGACATCGAGGTCGTGCCGCCCGACAGCAGCATCGTCGCGACCTCGCCCGGGTCGGGCCTCGGGATCGTGACGGCAACACTTCCTGCCGCGGCCGCGATGCCAAGACTCTCCAGTGCGACCTGACCGGCCAGCGGTTCGCCCGCGACGACGATATGACGCAACGCCGGGAATTCGGCCTGCACTTCGGCCGCCAACGTGCGGTAGTCGAAGTTGCCGAGCCGGTCGGCGATCACATACCCCACCGCGCCGGACGCCCGCACGAAGTGGCGGACCTCGGCGTGCCGGTGCGCGCGCAGGGCCATCACCGGGATCGCACCGATCCGACACAGCGCAAGGTAGACGAACACGAAGTCGAGCCCGTTCGGCAACTGCATGACGACCCGGTCGAGAGGTCGGATGCCGAGACCGAACAGCCCCTCGGCGAGGCGCGCCGAATTCGCGACCAGCTCGGCGTACGACACGCGCCGCTCGTCGTGAACGACCGCCGTCTTGTCCGGCACGCGCGCAGCGGTGCGTTCGACCATCTCGAAGATCGTGAGGCCTTCCCAGACACCGTCGGCGCGGTAGCGCGCCGCCAGCGCTTCCGGCCAAGGGACGCAGCCTTCAAGCATCGACGTTCTCCTGCAGTCGCAACCGATGCGCGGCGCCCGATCGGCCGGAGCCGTGCAACGGAGCCGACCTCACGCCACCTCCGGATGCAGCTTCTCGTACGCGGCGGCGAGTTCCGGATCGCGCTCGCGCACCTGCGCGTGGGCGACGCGGCCGTTGCGCACCAGGTAGTCGTAGGCGAACGAGACCGGGTCGAGGTGCAACTTCGGTCCGAGGTTCTCGTACCACTCGGTGCTCTTGATCGCAGCGGCCTGCAACGCATCCGAACCCGGCCGGCGCAGCCGCTCGAACTCGGCGAGCAGGGCCGGCACGTCGCCGTCGAACCGGCGGCTCGCCTCGAAGAGCGCGATCGAATCCTGCATCGCGAGGCGCGTGCCCGAGCCGATCGACGGGTGCCCGGTGCGCAGCGCGTCGCCGAGCAGCACCACGTTGCGCCAGGACCAGTGGCGGTTCTTGACGATCGTGTAGCGGAACCAGATCGACTTGTTCGAGAGCAGCGGGTGGCCCTGCAGGTCGTCGGCGAAGACCTGCTCGCAATAGGCCAGGCTGTCCGCCTCCGACATCCGGTCGAGGCCGGCGGCATCGAAGGTGGCCGGGTCGCACTCGACCAGGAACGTGCTGTGCGTGCGGCTGTAGCGGTAGGTGTGGGCGATCAGCAGGCCGTCGGTGTTCTGCCGGAAGATCAGCGACAGCGGGTCGAACAGCCGGGTCGTGCCGTACCACGCGAAGTAGTTCGCGCGGACGTCGAGCGTCGGCTCGAAGTGCTGCTGGTAGCGGGTGCGGATCGCGCTGTTCGCGCCGTCGGCGGCGACGATCAGGTCGCAGTCGGCGAACTCGTCGATGTCGTCGGCCTTGTGCTCGTAAGCGATGTCGACGCCGACCCGCGCGCAATGCTCGCGCAGCGCGCGCAGCAGGTCGATGCGCGCCATCCGGTGGAACACGTTGCGTGCGAGTCGCACGTGCTGGCCGCGGTGGACGACGGCCATGTCGTCGTGCACCTCCTGGTTGCGTGTCATCGACTCATAGAGCTCGGGCGCGATGTCACGCACGAACGCGAGGGCGACGTCCGAGAACACGACGCCCCAGCCGTAGGTCGCGTTCTCCGGGTCGCGTTCGACGACGCGGATCGCATGCGCCGGGTCGTCCCGCTTCATCAGGAACGCGTAGAACAGCCCGGCCGGGCCGCCGCCGATGACGCCGATCTTCATGGTGGCGATCAGGACCCGTTGGCGGGCTGACGGTCTTCGCGCCAGATGCCGACCGCCTGCTGGACCGGCCGGTCCGAGAAGCTGAACAGCACGCATTCGGTGTCGGCTTCCCAGCGCAGCGAATGCCAAGACGGCACCACGAAGTGATCGCGCGGCGCGAAGTCGAAGCGCACCTCGCCGGCGCCCGATCCGATCACCGCGCGGCCCGAGCCTTCGACCACGCTGTAGACCGCGCCGTCGGTCTGCCGGCTCGGCGCCGAGCGGAAGGCGGCCGGCAGCAGCTGCATGAAAGTCGCCATCGTCGGCATCGGTGCGCCGCCGGTGGCAGGGTTCACGTAGCGCAGCTTGACCCCGTCCCACTCATCGACCGGCGCGTTGCGCGCCAAGGTCGCGAGCGCCTCGCGGCTGCGCTCGTACGGATAGCTGAACACCGGCGAGGTCGCGCCATGCGGCATGTCATGGCGCAGCGGCGCCATGTTCGCGGCCCAGCGCGCCGGGTTGGTGCCTTCGGGGCGGAGGACTGGCTGCACAGCTTCGGGATAAGTCTCGGCGAAGCCGGCATCGAGGAAGCGGATCAGCGGGATGTCGAGGCCGTCGAGCCAGACCACCGGGCCGCTCGCGTCGTGGCCGTGGTCGTGCCAGGTCCAGCTCGGCGTGATGATGAAGTCGCCCGGCTGCATCGTCGTGCGCTCGCCGTCGACCGCGGTATAGGCGCCGCGGCCCTCGACGATGAAGCGCAGCGCCGACTGCGTGTGGCGATGGCTCGGCGCGACTTCGCCGGGCAGGATCAGTTGCAGGCCGGCGTAGAGCGACTGCGTGATGCTCGACTGCCCGCGCAGCGCCGGGTTCTCGAGGATCAGCACGCGGCGCACGGCCTCTTCGGCGCTGATCAGCTCGCCGGCGCGCATCAGGTGCGGGCGCACGTCGGCGTAGCGCCAGTGCGCCGCCACGCACGGCGTCGAAGGGGCAGTCGGCACCAGGGCATGCAGGACTTCCCACAGCGGGGTCATGTTTACCTGCGAGATCTCGTCGTAGTAGCGGCGCCGTTCGTCGCGGGTCGTCGTGCGCTCGGCGGCCGTCGGCGCAGGGCGCGGTGACGGCGGGGCGATCGTGGTGTCCATCGTGGCTCCTCAGTTCAGGTTCGGGCGGCCCCGAGACGGGTGCCCTCTTTCAGCTACCCGAATCGCGAAGTGCACTCATTTGCTCGCCGGACGTTCGGCATCGAGTGAAGCAGCGCGCTGCGACGACGCAGTGCCGCAAGATGGGTGGCGTGGGTCTCGAATCGTTGTCCTATCCGTCGATTCTGATCTTCTCCGGGCCAGCACGGTCGAGTCCTGAAATGCGCTTGTAGGTGGCCGACATCTGCTCGAGCTCCTCGACACTGATGACGTCCTCGATGCGCGCGAACGGCCGGTCGCCGCTGCGCTCGTGCACGACCCGGATGATCGCGTCGGGCGGATTGGCTCGGTTCGTCAGCACGACCTGGGTCGTCGCCGCGAGGCGCAGTGCTTCGTACTCGCGCAGGGCGGCGGTCGGCGCGCTGCCTCCGGCGAGCAGGTCGCTCAGGCAGCGCGCATCGAGGATCGCCTGGCCAGCACCGTTCGAGCCGCGCGGCACCATCGGGTGCGCGGCGTCGCCGAGCAGTGTCACGCGGCCTTGCGTCCACCACGGCAGCGGGTCCTGGTCGACCATCGGAAACTCGAGCACCGAGTCGGCCGCGCGGATCAACGCCGGCACGTCGAGCCAGTCGAAGTGCCAGTTCTGAAAGGCGCCGATGAAGTCGGCGAGCTGGCCGGGCCGGGTCCAGTCGCGCTGGCGATGGGTCGCGGTCTCGATCTCGGCGACCCAGTTGACGAGCTGGGTGCCGGCGCCGTCGATGTCGTCGCGGATCGGGTAGATCACCATCTTGCCGTGGCTGAGCCAGCCGGCGCGAATCAGCGTCGCGCCGCCGAGGATCGGCTTCCAGCGCGTGACGCCGCGCCACATGTTGACGCCGCTGTAGCGCGGCTCGCCTTCGCCCGGATGCAGCTGCTTGCGGATGGCCGAATGGAGTCCGTCGCAGGCGACGACGACGTCGGCGTGCTGCGGCGGCCGGGCCGCACCGCTGCGCGGATCGTCGAAGGCAACGCTGACACTGCGCTCGTCCTGGGTAAAGCCGGTGCAGCGCCAGCCGGTCGCGAGCGCGTCGGCGCCGGCCCGCTCGATCCAGGCGTCGAGCAGCACCCGCTGCAGGTCGCCTCGGTGAATCGAATACTGCGGCGCGTCGTAGCCGGCGCCGCGGCCGAGCGGCTCACGATGGATCAGCTGGCCGAAGCGGTTGAAGAAGGCCGCTTCGCGGGTCAGGATCGCATGCCGGGTCAGAGTCGGCTCGAGGCCGAGGCGACCCAGCTCGCGGCCCGCATGCGGCAGCACATTGATGCCGACGCCGAGCGCTCGGATCTCGGGCGAGGCCTCGAATACGCGGGCGCGAATGCCGGACCGGTGCAGGCACAGCGCGAGCGTGAGCCCGCCGATGCCGGCGCCGACAATGATCACGTCCATCGCGTGTTCCGGGTCGGCTGAGCGGTCCGTTGTCGGGCCGCGAAGCGAGCGACGCTAGCGTGCCTTCTTCGCGGCATCGTGCGCAGTCTTCGCCTCGGCCTGGGCCTTCCTCAGCTCGGTCCTCGCCGCGGTCAGACAGGCCGTGCGTTCGCCAGACGGTGCCTTGCGACAGGTCGCCCGCGCTTCGCGATAGTGCTTGCCGCTGTCCTGTTGCGCCGTGCGGAACTGCGCATCGGCCGGGCTGCCGCCGACGCGCGGTGTGGTCACCGGCTTGCTCGCATCGGCCGGCGGCTTGGCATCGGCCGCGGCCAGCGGGCCGCTGAAGGCGGCGCACAGCAGCGCTGCACCGAAGAGCGTGGAGAGGTTCTTCATCGATGTCCTTCCTTCGTGTTCGCCGCATCCTGGACCGTGGATCCGGTGGAAATGCGGTAGGGCGCAGGCTCGCTTGCAATCGGTGTTCCCTGGACCAGGCCGATGCGGCGTCGTATCCGCTCGGCTGCGGCGCGATCGCTGTCACGCTCCGCGAAGCGGAGCTGGACCGCGAGCCAGGCCAGCAATGGCCGACGCCAGCCCTGGGCAGAGGCGGCATCGACCGCCAGCCCGACGACCACCGGGCTGGCGCGGCCGGCCTGCAGCGAAACGGCGGCGCCGACCAGGCGCGAGAACGGATCGGGCATGCGCTCGATCGCAGCGGCATCGCTGGCCGGGCTGGCCGCGGCCGCGACGAGCGGACGGTGTTGCTCCGGCAGCCGGTCGGCGTCTTGCGCGCTGGCCCGCCCGGCGAGGAAGGCCGCATAGGCGCGCTCGGCTGGATCGGCATCTGATTCGAGGGCGTCGAATCCGGTGCAGGTTTCGATGACGAGGCTGGCGAGCCGGCTCGCGCAGCGCAGCAGCTCGGCGCGGGCGACGAGGCCCGGTCGCCCGGTCCGTGCGATTTCAGCCCGCGCCAGCGCGAACTCCTGGGCTTCGACGCGGCTGTTGCCGACGAAGTACGCGGCCACGGCGCGCTCCAGGCCGCTCTTCGCGTTCGACTGCCAGTCCGGTATCGGCGGGCGATTCGCGCAGCCGCCGGCCAGGAGGGCCACGGTCATGCAGATCAGCGCAATGGAATTCGTCGGACGCCGAGACCTCGCGAAGTCGTGCCGCCCTCGCGCGGCGCTCGACGCCGGCCAATGGCCGCATCGAGCTGGGCCGCGGCGGCCAGCCGTCATGGCAACTTGACCTCGGTCTCGCGCGCGAACGGCCACTTGCGATTGACCTCGTTGATCAGCTGCTCGACCTTGCGCAGGCTGGAGTCGACTTCGCTGCGCAGCGCGCCGAGGTCGGTCGTCGCGACGCGAGCGTTCGCGCCGACCGCCTGGGCTTCCTGCAGCACGGCGTCCACCTTCTTGATGCTCGCGCGGGCATCGCCGAGCAGGCCGCGCAGCTCGACGACCGTGGCGCGCGCTTCAGGCATCACGCCGTTGCTGCCGAAGACCTGCTGGTCGGTCTTCACGGCCAGACCGTCGAGCCGCGACAGCAGCGTGTTGGTGCGATCCAGCGTCACTTGAAGCTTCTGGCGTTCGAGGTCGCTGCTGCCGAGCAGCACGCCGAGCGCGCCGCCGGGACCCTGCAGCTTTTCGGTCAGCGACTGCACGCCGCCGAGGGTCTCGCTGAGCGGCGAGCCCGCGGCGGTGATCACGTTCAGGTTCTGCAGCAGCTCGCGGGCCGACGCGATCAGTCGCGGCACCTCGGCGGTGGCATCGCCGCCCAGCACGGTGCGGATCGCGCCGTCCTCCAAAGGCGGGTCGGTCAGGATGCCGCTGTAGGCGCGCAGGTTGGTTCCGCCGACGAGACTGCGGACGAGCGTGAACACGCTGGTCGTGCGCAGCCAGTGCGCCTCCTCGCGCGGCACGTCGACCAGGATGCGCACATTGCCTTCGGCGCCGAGCTCGACGCGCCGCACGCGCCCGATCGGAAAGCCCGAGAAGGTCAGGTCCATGCCGGCGACCACACCCTCCGAGTTCTCCGCGATCAGCACCAGCCGTTGGGTCGGCTCGAACACGCCGCGCGCGTACATCACGTAGAGCGCCGATCCGAAGACCAGCAGGATCATCAGCACGAGCAGCGCGGTGGCCTTCAGCGCGAGGTGCGGGACCGCCGCCGCCGGTGCAGGCTCCTCGAGGCGTTCGGGCCGGTCGTCCATCTCAGTAGTAGTTGCCCATCAGCGAGACGACTTCGATCAGCAAGATCACGACGAAAAGGCGCACCAGCACCTGCAGCTCGCGGCCCGCGGCGGAGCCGGCGCGCCACGGGCCGGTCCACGCCCATGCCATCGGGATCAGGCCGACGGCGAAGCTCAGGAACAGCGTCTTCAGCACGAAGATCAGCGAGACGTCCGGGCTGAACACCTGCCCGACGGTGCGGGTGTAGGCCGCGAACCCGCCGGCCGCGAAGCCATAGACGACGAGGTAGGCGCCGATCAGCGCGACGACGCAGCTGACCGCGACCAGCGTCCAGACCGCGAAGATGCCGGCGACGACGCGCGGCAGCACCTCGTCGAGCACCGGCTCGCCCTCGAGCGCCGCGCGCGTGCTGCGCATGTGGGCGATCTCGGCGCCGCGTGGAATCGTGCAGCGCAGTGCGACGAACAGGGCCGCGGTGGTCGG
>JBDSAB010000053.1:0-5803 GCA_039922395.1 Caldimonas sp. | reverse complement strand
CCAGGTGCGGGCCGCGTCGAAAAGGCCCGGCATCAGCTCGTAGCTCCGGGGCTCGCCGTCTTCCTCGACATCGTTGAACCACAGGTGCGAGCCGCAGCGTGCGCAGAAGGCCCGCTCGGCGAAGGTCGACGAGCGGTAGCGGGTGACCTCGCCGGTGATGGTGACGGCGGATGCGTCGGCCGTGAAGCACAGGAAGAGTCCGCCGGACCAGCGCTGGCACATCCGGCAATGGCAGGCACCGACGCGCGGATCGTGGTCGCCCGCGACGACGATCGTCACGGCGCCGCAGAGGCAGTGGCCGGTGATCGCAGACATGGAAGAGCTCTCCGGGGAAGAAGGGTTGGGCTTGGATGGCGTGGGCTGCATGGGGTGGCTCCTGATGGGCGGTTGGGGCAAGTGGCGCGCCGGGGTGCCATCGCATCGAGAGAAACCGCCATATCGGCTACCCTGCGCACCTGCTTTTTTCGGCTTGCATGTTTGCCTTCTTCGAATCCCGCATCCGCCCCACGCTGGCGCCCGGCACCGCGCCGCCGCCCGGCCTCGTCGCCTTCTACTGGCACTTCGTCCGGCAGACCCGCGGCCTCTACGCGGCGATGTTCGCGACCGGGCTGGCGGTCGCGCTGATCGACACCGCGATCCCGGTCTTCATCGGCCGCCTGGTCGGCCTGATGCAGACGAACGATCGCCTCGCCGCGTTCCAGCAGGCGCTGCCGGCGCTGATCGGCATGGCGCTGCTGGTCGTCATCGGCCGGCCGCTGGCGCTGCTGGCCGACAGCCTCGTTCGCAACAACGCGGTCGTGCCGGGTGCGACCAACCTGATCCGCTGGCAGAGCCACTGGCACGTCGTGCGACAGAGCTGGCCGTTCTTCCAGAACGATTTCGCCGGACGCATCGCCAACCGCGTCATGCAGACCGGCAACGCGGTGCGCGAATGCGTGGTCTCGAGCATCCGCGCGATCTGGTACATCGCCATCTACGGCATCAGCGCGCTCGTGCTGATGGCCTTCGCCGATTGGCGGCTTGCCGTCCCGACGGCGCTCTGGGTGACGGGCTACGTGCTCTTCCTCGCCTACTTCGTGCCGCGCATGCGCGACCTGTCGAAGACCTCGTCGGAGCTGCGCTCGCACGTGATGGGGCGCGTCGTCGACAGCTACACCAACATCCTCACCGTCAAGCTGTTCGCACGCTCCAGCGACGAGGACGCCTATGTGCGCGAGGTCATCGAGGACCACACGGGAGCGATCGCCGCCCACATGCGGCTGATCACCCGTTTCATGCTGACGCTCTCGATCATGAACGCGCTGCTGCTGGTCTCGACGGCGGCGATCGGCATCGTGCTGTGGAGCGACGGCGTGATCGGCGCCGGCATCGTCGCCACGGCGTTGCCGCTGGCCTGGCAGATCGCCAACGTCTCGGGCTGGGTGAGCTGGGAGGTCACCGGCATCTTCGAGAACATCGGGATCGTCCAGGAAGGCATGCAGACGATTGCCGTGCCGCACACGCTGGTCGATCGACCGAACGCCAGCGAGCTCGTCGTGCCGCGCGGCGAGATCCGCATCGAGCACCTGACCTTCACGTACGGCCGCGCAGACGGCCGGCGCGTGCTCGACGACCTCAACCTCGTCGTGCGGCCGGGCGAGCGCGTCGGCCTGGTCGGCCGCTCGGGCGCGGGCAAGTCGACGCTGGTCAACCTGCTGCTGCGCTTCCACGAGACCGAGCAGGGTTCGATCCGCATCGACGGTCAGGACATCGGCCATTGCACGCAGGAAAGCCTGCGCGCCGCCATCGGCATGGTCACGCAGGACACGTCGCTGCTGCACCGCTCGATCGCCGCCAACATCGCCTATGGCCGACCGGGCTCGACGCCGGCCGAGATCGAGGCCGCGGCGCGCCAGGCGCAGGCGCATGACTTCATCCTCGACCTCGTCGACTGGAAGGAGCGCACCGGCTACGAGGCGCACGTCGGCGAGCGCGGCGTCAAGCTGTCGGGCGGTCAACGCCAGCGCATCGCCCTGTCTCGCGTGATCCTGAAGGACGCGCCGATCCTGATCCTCGACGAGGCGACTTCGGCGCTCGACAGCGAGGTCGAGCTCGCGATCCAGGACCAGCTGGCGACCCTCATGCAGGGCAAGACCGTGATCGCGATCGCGCACCGGCTCTCGACCATCGCCCGCATGGATCGCCTCGTGGTGCTGGAGCAGGGGCGCATCGTCGAGCAGGGCACGCACGACGAGCTGCTGCGCCTCGGCGGCCACTACGCCCTGCTCTGGAAGCACCAGTCCGGCGGCTTCCTGCCGGCCCAGGGGTCGGGCGAAGGGCTGCCGGGGCACGTGCGGGTCGACGAAGCGGTGGTCGCCCTCGACCCCCGATGAGGTCGGCTCATGACATCCGGCGCATTACCCCCGGGGTCCAGCTCTGGTTCGACGTGCGCGTGTGCGGCCAGCTTCTCCCGGCCACGAGCCGCCGGTCAAGTCGTCAGGACGCCGCTTGCTTCGACGATGGGAAGACCACCTTCGAGGGCTGAGTGCCGTCCGACTTGTGCCGCTTTCTGCCGCTTGCCGTCTTTCTGACTTGTTTGGCCGGAATGGTTCTCTTGCCGACGCGCTTCTTCTTTGCCAGTGCCATCTCGACCCCTTTTGAGTAAAAGCGGCTGAGGATACACGGCGCCTGAATGCGCAACTTGCTCCAACGGCAGCCCGCCGATCGGAACTGGCCTGGCCTGTGAATCGATCCAGCCATCCTCGCTAAGGGATGCGGTCAGTTGACATCAGTTCCACGATTCAATTAAAGTCGAAGCATGGAAGAGAAAGACGTTGTCCAATCGCTGGCCGCCCTGGCGCAGCCCGTCCGGCTTCAGGTGTTCCGGGCGCTCGTTGTCAGAGGCGCGTCCGGATTGACGCCGGGTGCCATGGCCGAGGGGCTGGGCATTCCGCCGAACACCTTGTCGTTCCACCTCAAGGAACTCACCCATGCCGGGCTGGTCACGCAGGAGCGGGCCAGCCGGAACATCATTTACCGAGCGGCTTTCGACCGCATGAATGCGCTGCTTGGCTACCTGACCGAGAACTGTTGCCAGGGCGCCGGCTGCGCCGCCGAGGCGACGGCCGATTCCTGCTGCTGACCCCAACTCACCGGAGCAATTCATGAAGCGCTTCCACGTTCACGCCCATGTCGAGGATCTGAAGGCAAGCGTCGCCTTCTACAGCAAGCTTTTCGCTGCCGAGCCGACGCGGCTCGAGAGCGACTACGCCAAGTGGATGATCGAAGACCCGCGCGTCAACTTCGCCATTTCGACACGCGGAGGTCAGCCCGGCGTCGACCACCTCGGATTCCAAACCGACAGCGACGAAGAGCTTGTCGAGCTGAAGGAGCGTGCGCAGGCTGCCGACATGGCGGTGCTCGACGAAGGGGAGACAAGCTGCTGTTATGCCCGCAGCGACAAGCACTGGGTCACCGACCCGCAGGGGATTGCCTGGGAGCAGTTCCACACGCTCGACAGCATTCCGACGTTCAGCCAGGACAGCGCGGGCGTGCCTCAAGAAGCTACCGCCTGCTGCGGCAATGCCCGCCCGCATAGCAAAGCGGCAGCCGCAGCCAAGCCGGCCTCATCTTGCTGCTGACGCCGGAACGCCGGTAGATGACCGCAGCAACGCTTGCCGCTCGCCCTGCTGCGGCGCAGCTCAACAGATTCGAGCGTTATCTGACGCTCTGGGTCTTCCTGTGCATCGTCGCGGGCATCCTTCTCGGCCAGTCTTTGCCTGCCGCGTTCCAGGCCATCGGCCGGCTCGAGATCGCGAGCGTCAATCTTCCCGTCGGGGTGCTGATCTGGGTGATGATCATCCCGATGCTGCTGAAGGTGGACTTCGGCGCGTTGCAGCAGGTCCGTCAGCATTGGCGCGGCATCGGCGTCACGCTTTTCGTGAACTGGGCGGTCAAGCCGTTCTCGATGGCGCTGCTCGGCTGGATCTTCATCCGCCACGTGTTTGCGCCGTGGCTGCCGGCGGGGCAGCTCGACAGCTATGTGGCCGGCCTGATCTTGCTGGCCGCGGCACCTTGCACCGCTATGGTGTTCGTCTGGAGCCGGCTCACCAACGGCCACCCACTTTTCACCCTGTCGCAAGTGGCCCTGAACGACACCATCATGGTGTTCGCGTTCGCGCCGATCGTGGCACTGCTCCTCGGGTTGTCTTCGATCTCGGTGCCCTGGGATACGTTGCTCACGTCGGTGGTGCTGTACATCGTGATCCCGGTTGTCATCGCTCAGGCGTGGCGCAAGGTGCTGCTGGGTCGGGGACAGGCAGCGTTCGACGCCGCGCTCGCCAAGATCGGTCCGTGGTCGATCGTGGCTTTGCTCGCGACACTGATCCTCCTGTTCGCCTTCCAAGGCGAGGCGATCCTGCAGCAGCCCCTCGTGATCGCGATGCTCGCGGTGCCGATCCTGATCCAGGTCTTCTTCAACTCGGCGCTGGCCTACTGGTTGAATCGCCGATTGGGCGAGTCGCACAGCGTCGCCTGCCCCTCCGCGCTGATCGGCGCCAGCAACTTCTTCGAGCTCGCAGTCGCCGCCGCCATCAGCCTGTTCGGATTTCAGTCGGGCGCCGCCTTGGCGACCGTTGTCGGCGTGCTGATCGAGGTGCCTGTCATGCTGCTGGTCGTTCGCGTCGTCAACGGCAGCAAGGCCTGGTACGAGGCACCGGCGACGGCAAACCCGTGAACCGCAGCAAGGAAGGCAGGAACCGATGAGCGTCACGATCTTTCACAACCCCGCATGTGGCACCTCGCGCAACGTGCTGGGGCTGATTCGCCAGGCAGGCATCGAGCCGGTCGTGATCGAGTACCTCAAGACGCCACCGTCCAAGGAAACCCTACGCGATCTGGTGGCTGCGATGGGAATCTCGGTCCGGGAGCTCTTGCGTCACAAGGGGACGCCTTATGCGGAGCTAGGCCTTAACGATCCGACGCTCTCCGATGAGCAACTGCTCGACACCATGCTCGCCCATCCGATCCTGATCAACCGGCCGATTGTGGTCACCGAATTCGGCACCAAGCTGTGCCGTCCCTCCGAGGCAGTGCTCGAGCTGCTTCCAGTGCCGAAGCTGGCGCCCTTTGCCAAGGAAGACGGGGACATGATCGAGGACACCGGGCTGCGCCCGTTCTAAGCAAGCCCCCGGCACGGGTAAAGCTTAGGCTTTTGCGCTTGAACGATCAGGTCGCTCGAACGTTCAGTCAGGGTCCAAAAGGCGCGCAGCTGATGCGAGACCGGCATGTCGGCCGGCAACGGCGCGCTACTCGCGGTGCTCGCGGCGAATGCGTCGTACATTGCGGTTCCCGCAGTGCTGCGTCACGCGCTTCGGAGCGAACCCCTCGCTCTTTTTTCGGCATGTCGCTGGGACCGACGATTCCAATGAACATCCTGACCGGCATTCCGGTCTGCGTCGATGCCGCACGGCAGCTGATCTCGTGAGCGCGATGACCGATGTGCGCGGCAGCGGTGTCGCCGGCGAAGCGATTGAGCTGGCGGCCCCCGCCCCCGACCACCCCCTTCGCCGGGCGATCGCCGACGAGGTGCATGCGCGGCCCGCCGACGAAGTCGCAACCCCGTCGCGGGTCACTTTCATCGCGATACTCGTCGATCGTGCCGATCGAGAGAACGAGAATCGACACCTCAGCGAGCTCTGCCGTGCGCTCGGTCACGAGCCGCCTGCGCCCGGCGTTGTGCATTTCACTGCGCGCAGCGACGCGCTCGCGATCAAGTGGGAACGTCACGGCGAGTTTTCCGGCTTCACGCTCACGGCGCCGGGGC
>JBDSAB010000052.1:0-3195 GCA_039922395.1 Caldimonas sp. | reverse complement strand
GTCGGGCAGATGTTGTTCATCGGCGCGATGTTCACGCGCGTCATCGCGATCGCGCCGATCTTGGTCTGCTCGATGGTGTCCTTCTCGGCCCCGAGCGCACTGTTGTTGAAGACCTTGATCGTGTCCTTGCCGTTGGTCAGCTTCGAGAACACGGTGGCCATGTACTTGACGGCCTCGACGGTGGGGTAGCCGTCCGGGTGGATGTCGGTCGAGCGGAAATCGGTGGCCTGCGCGCTGCAGGCAAGTCCGGCGCAAAGGCCGGCGACGAGAAGGGCTGCGGGTTTCATGAGGTCTCCTGGTGGATTGGGTGGATTGGGTCGGTGGTGTCAGGTCGTGCCGGCCGAGAGCGTCGGGTCGAACGGACGCTCAGCCAAGCCGCGCACGCCGGGGCGCAGCTTCATCACGGCACCGGCCAGGGCAGGGTCGTAGCCGTCGGCCGGCTTGGCCGGGATCAGCGAGGCGACATAGAGGTCGTCGAGGTCGGGGCCGCCGAACGCGCACATCGTCGGCTTCATCACCGGCAGCTTCAGCGCGCGGTCGAGCCGGCCCTGCGGCGTGAAGCGGAGCAGCGCGCCGGCGTCGGTCGCGCAGGTCCAGTAGCAGCCGTCGGCATCAATCGCGGCGCCGTCGGGTCGGCCGGGGTGCTCGGCCATGTCGACGAAGACGCGGCGATTCGAGAGCGCGCCGTCGGCGGCCAGATCGAAGGCCCAGATCTTCTGCACGCTCGGATGCGAGTCGGACAGGTACAGCGTGCGACCGTCGGCGCTGAACGCGAGGCCGTTGCCGGTGGCGAGGCCGGGGACCAGCGGGGCCGACAGGCCGCGCCCGTCGAAGCGGTAGAGCGCGCCGACGGCGGCGCCTAGCGACATGTCGCGCACCATCGTCGCCGACCAGAACCGTCCGCTGCGATCGACGCGTCCGTCGTTGAAGCGCATGCCGGGCTGCGGGTGGGTGACGGTCGCGAGCCGTTCGGCGCCGAGCACGCCGCCCGCCTGCGGGTCGAGCCGAAAGATGCCCGTTTCGAGCGCCGCGACGAAGCCGCCGTCGCGGTGCAGGCCGATGCAGCCGATGCGCTCTTCGACCGGCCAGCTCGTCGTCTGCGCGCTCGCCGGATCGAGGCGGTGCAGCAGGCGCCCTTCGATGTCGACCCACCAGAGCGCCTGCTCGGCGACCGACCAGAGCGGGCTTTCGCCGACCTGCGAGCGAACGGCCGTGACGATCTCGACGGCGGGCGTCTCGAAGGTGACGGTCATCTCGCACCCGCGGCCTGAGACCGGCGCCGCCGAGCGGAACACAGCGCCCCTTCGAAACGGCGGCGCAGGGCACTCATCCGTACGGGCCCTTGGTCACGAAGCCGCCGCCCTGGTAGACGACAGTCGGATCGTTGCGGTCGAGCTCGGGCTGGCGCGCCTCGGCCGCGGCGCGGTACGGCTCGGAGGAGTCCTTCGGCCGGTAGCCGAGGTGCGCCGCCGAGGTGTTGTCCCACCACGTCGTGACGTTGTCGGACATGCCATAGACAACGCTGTGGCCGACGACCGGCGCGGTCAGGCTGGCAACGACCAGGCGCTCGAGGTCGTCATAGCTGAGCCAGGTCGCGAGCATGCGGCGGTCCTTCGGCTCGGGAAACGACGAGCCGATCCGCAGGCACACGGTCTCGATGCCGTAGCGGTCGAAATAGAAGCGCGACAGGTTCTCGCCGAATGCCTTGCTGAGGCCGTAGTAGCTGTCCGGCCGCATCGGCGCGCGCGGGTCGATCACCTCGTCCTGGCGGTAGAAGCCGGTCACGTGGTTCGAGCTCGCGAACACGATCCGGCGCACATGCTGCAGGCGCGCCGCCTCGTACAGGTTGTAGATGCCGACGATGTTGGCCTGCAGGATCGGCTCGAACGGCCCCTCGACCGAGATGCCGCCGAGGTGGACGACCGCGTCGACGCCGTCGAGCAGGCGCAGCACCGCATCCGCGCGCTCGAGCGCGGCCGGGACCAGCTCCTCGCCGGCGCCGGCGCTGCCGAGCTCGGCGATGTCGCTGAGGCGCAGGACCTCGCAATGACGCTTCAGACGGGGCCTCAGCTCACGGCCGAGAGCACCGGCCGCGCCGGTCAACAGGAGACGCTTGAAAGTCATGGATCGGGTTCGCGGAGCCGGAGGGGGTCGACAGGGGAGACGGCGGAAACCCGGTTGCCAAGCGTCATCGGTTGTCGTACAACAATGGTATGGAGGCTGCTTTGGCTGTCAATAGCGCTGCACTCAGGGTTTCCACTCAACCATGACGTCGACTGCCGATAGCGTCCAGCGCCGGCCGCGCACGCTCGCCCACGACCTCGTCGACTCGCTCGGCGACCGGATCCGCGATGGCCGTCTGGCGCCCGGAATCAAGCTGCCGACCGAGGCGGCGTTCATGGCCGAGTTCCGGGTCAGCCGGACGGTCGTGCGCGAGGCAATCTCGAAACTGCAGGCCGCCGGCCTGGTCGAGACCCGGCACGGCATCGGCACCTTCGTGGTCGGTCCGGGCGACGGCTCGACTTTCCGGATCGGCCGCGAACAACTCGCAACCCTGCGCGACGTGATCGCGATGCTCGAGCTGCGGATCGGCGTCGAGGTCGAGGCGGCCGGCCTTGCCGCCAACCGGCGCACCCCGGAAGACTTGGCGACCATGCGCGAAGCGCTCGACGCCTTCTCGGCCGCGCTCGAGGCCGGACGCGACGCAGTGAGCGCAGACTTCCAGTTTCATCTGCAGATCATGCGGGCGACCCACAACCGCCACTACACGAACTTGATGATGTCGCTCGGCACGATGATGATCCCGCGGGCGCGCCTCGACCCGGCAACCGCGGCCGACGAGGCCCGCTTGAGCTACCTGCGCCGGGTCAACGCCGAGCACGAAAGCATCTACGACGCGATCGCCAACCGCGATGCCGAAGCGGCCCGTGCGGCCGTGCGCACGCACCTCGCAAACAGCCGCGAGCGGCGCCGACGCGCCGCGTCCCTCGAGCACGATGACGCCTGATCAATCCTGCCAGTTGTACGATGACTGATCACTCGGCGCTTCCGCGCCGCTTTTAGGAGACCTCTCGATGACCTCTCGCTCACCTCGTCGCGGCTCGCGCCGGACCACCTTGCGCACCTTCGGTCGCGCGCTCCTCGGCGCCGCAGCGCTCTGCACCGGCATCGGTGCATTCGCGCAGACACCGGCCT
>JBDSAB010000051.1:0-3838 GCA_039922395.1 Caldimonas sp. | reverse complement strand
CCCTCGTGCCGGCGTTGCGGGTCATGCTCGACGACCATGGCTACGGGCTCTCACGCCGACGTGTCACCGTCTCGACGTCCGGCGTCGTGCCGATGATCGACCGCTTGCGCGATGACTGCCCGGTGGCCCTCGCCGTCTCGCTGCACGCGCCGACCGATGCGTTGCGGAACGACCTGGTGCCGCTGAATCGAAAGTACCCGCTGGCCGAACTGCTGGCGGCCTGCACGCGCTATCTCGAACGCGCGCCGCGCGACTTCATCACGTTCGAGTACTGCATGCTCGACGGCGTCAACGACGATCCGGCCCAGGCCGCAGCGTTGCTGGACCTCGTCGCGACGTCGGGCCCCGGAGGCCGCGAGTTGCCGTGCAAGTTCAACCTGATTCCGTTCAATCCGTTTCCCGAGTCGGGCCTGGTCCGCTCCTCGCCGGAGCGCGTTGCGGCGTTCGCGGCGGTGCTCCAGGACGCCGGCAAGGTCACGACGATCCGCCGCACGCGCGGCGACGACATCGCCGCGGCATGCGGCCAACTCGCCGGTGAGGTGCAGGACCGGACGCACGCCGAGCGCCGCATGACGCGTGCCCCGATCCGCATCGTTCCAAGCGCCGCTTCGGGCTCGAAGCCGTCGACGCAACACCGCTCGGAGGTCGCATGAAGCGCGGGTCCGCACAGCGTGCGTTTGCCGCTGCATCGTGGTCGGCGGTGTTCATGGCGTTCCTGGCGCTTGCCGGCTGCGCCGGCGGTCCCGGTTCTGCTCGCCAGCCCGCGACCGCGTCCGGAACCGAGCTCAAGGACCGCATCACCGCATCCGACGAGCCGGATGGCATGAAGCGCGCGCGCACCCGGACCGAGCTGGCGGCAGCCTACTTCGGGCGCGGTCAGATGACGACGGCGCTCGACCAGATCAAGCTGGCGATCCAGGCCGACCCGACTTCGAGTGAAGCTTTCAACCTGCGCGGACTCATCTACGCGAACCTCGGCGATCACGCGCTGGCCGAAGAGAGTTTCCGTCGCGCGCTGCAGATGAAGCCGCGCGATCCCGATGTGATGCAGAACTTCGGCTGGTACCTCTGCCAGCAGAACCGCTTTCCTGAGGCCGATGGCTTTTTCAATCAGGCTCTCGCGGTGCCGCAGTACCGCGACGCGTCGCGTACCTTGCTGGCGCAGGGCGTCTGCCAGGCCCGCGCCGGGCAGCTCGCCGAGTCGGAGGCGACGCTGAACCGTTCGTACGAGCTCGACCCCGGCAACCCGGCGACGGTGGTCAACCTGTCGGAAGTGCTCTATCGCCGGGGCGAATACGAGCGGGCTCGCTTCTACGTACGACGGGTCAACAGCGTCCAGGAAGTCTCGAACGCGCAGACGCTGTGGCTCGCGGCTCGCATCGAGAATCGCCTCGGCAATCGCAACGGCGTGCAGGACTTCGGCACCCAGTTGCGCAACCGCTTTCCGGAATCGCGCGAAGCGTCTTCGTATCTTCGCGGAGCCTTCGATGAATGAGGCCGTCGCCGGCGGCGCCGGTGGGGCGAGTGCCGGACGCCTGCTGAAGCAGGCGCGCGAGGCGCAGGGGCTCCACCTGGCTGCGCTCGCGAGCGCGATCAAGGTCTCGCCGCAAAAGCTCGAGTTGCTCGAGGCCGACCGCTACGACCAGTTGCTCGACGCGACGTTCACGCGCGCTCTCGCGCAGACGATCTGCCGAAGCTTGAAGATCGACGCCGCACCCGTGCTGGCCCTGCTGCCTCGGCCGGGTGCCAACCGGCTCGGTGACGTCGGGCAGAACCTCAACGCACCGTTCTACGAAGCGCAAGGCCCTGCCACTGGCAGCGACTGGTCCGGTCTCGCGCGTCCGGCGGTGTGGGGTCCGCTGCTTCTGTTGGTCATCGCAGCGGGCGTCTACTTGATGCCGCACGGCTGGTTGGGCACGAGCGAAACGCGCCGCGCGACGCCGCGCGACCCACTCGAGCCGACGACGTCTTCGACCGTCGCACCGCGGGTCGGAACGGTTGTCGAGACCGTGCGCTCGGCCGGTGTGCCAGATGCCACGGCCCCGGTCCCGGTACCCGCCCCATCCGAGAGCCTGGCCACGCCCTCAATGCCGATACCCGCGCCGGCGCCGGCGCCGGCTCCTGCGGCCGCGGCGCCGAAGCTGCTGCAGGTCCACGTCAGTGCGCAGTCGTGGGTCGAGGTCATCGACGTGCGCGGCCAGTCGCTCTTGTCGCGCGTCGTCCAGCCCGGAGAGAACGTCGAGCTCGACGGCACGGTGCCGCTGAAGGTGAAGATCGGCAATGCCGCGGCGACCGCGCTGGTGTTTCGCGGACAGGCACTCGAACTCGCGCCGTTCACGCGCGACAACCTCGCCCGACTTGAACTGAAATGACCGAGCGCACAACGCCATCCCTCGTGGACCTCGACAGCATCGATCCATTCGTGGTGCCGGCTGCTCCCGCCGCACGACGCTCGCGCCAGGCGGTCGTGCGCTGGGGGGCGCGCGAGGTGACGGTCGGCGGCGATGCGCCGGTGCGCGTGCAGGCGATGACGAACACCGACACGGTCGACGTGATCGGCACCGCGATCCAGGTCAAGGAGCTCGCGATCGCCGGCTCGGAGATGGTCCGCATCACGGTCAATACGCCGGAGGCGGCACAGGCGGTTCCGTACATCCGCGAGCAGCTCGACCGGATGCAGATCGACGTGCCGCTGATCGGCGACTTCCACTACAACGGCCATCGCCTGCTGACCGACTACCCGGCCTGCGCCGAGACGCTGTCGAAGTACCGCATCAACCCGGGCAATGTCGGCAAGGGCGACAAGCACGACCGCCAGTTCGCCCAGATGGTCGAGGTCGCGGCGCGCTACGCGAAGCCGGTGCGAATCGGCGTCAACTGGGGCAGCCTCGATCAGGAGCTGCTGACCCAGATGATGGACGACAACGCGAAACTGGCCGAGCCGTTCGAGCCGCGCCAGATCATGTACCGCGCGATCATCACCTCGGCGCTCGAGTCGGCGCGCCGTGCCGAGGAAATCGGGTTGTCGCGCGAGCAGATCATCCTGTCCTGCAAGATGTCGGGCGTACAGGATCTGATCAGCGTCTACCGCGCACTGGCGCGCCGCTGCGACTATGCGCTGCACCTCGGCCTGACCGAGGCAGGAATGGGCACCAAAGGCACCGTGGCCTCGACCACGGCGCTCAGCATCCTGCTGCAGGAGGGCATCGGCGACACGATCCGCGTCTCGCTGACGCCGCAGCCGGGCGAGGCGCGCACCCAGGAGGTCGTGATCGCGCTCGAGATCCTGCAATCGCTCGGCCTGCGCGCCTTCAATCCGAGCGTGACGGCTTGCCCCGGCTGCGGCCGCACGACGAGCACGACGTTCCAGGTGCTCGCCAAACAGATCGACGACTACCTGCGCGCCCAGATGCCGGTCTGGAAGGCGCGCTATCCGGGCGTCGAGAACATGAAGGTCGCGGTGATGGGCTGCATCGTCAACGGGCCGGGCGAAAGCAAGCATGCCGACATCGGCATCAGCCTGCCCGGCACCGGCGAGGCGCCGGCCGCGCCCGTGTTCATCGACGGCGAAAAGGCACTGACCTTGCGTGGCGAGGGCATCGCCCGTGACTTCCAGGGCATCGTCGAGAACTACATCGAGAAGCGCTTCGGCGCGAATGCAGCGGCCAGTGCGTGAGCGGCGGTCGCGCGAGCGGCCGACGCGAGCGCAAGTCGCGTGAGCAGTCCTCGCGCGGCTCCCACCGCCACGTGCCGCGGTCGATGCAGGCGAACTTCCACAAGCCCTCCTCTTGAGATGACCTCGAGCAACAGAACCTTCCCACATGGCTGACCTTCTGCG
>JBDSAB010000050.1:0-4360 GCA_039922395.1 Caldimonas sp. | reverse complement strand
GCCTCGCCACCAGCTTGCTGCGCCACGACCTGACGGGAACCGCGACAAAAGTTCCGGCCACACGCAGCATGGCGATCTGGGTGCTCATCCTGTTGTTCGGCTATCTCATCGTTTATTACATCTGATTTGCAGAAGTGACCGGCGACCGAACGACCGAGCCTTTGCCAAAGGCGCCGTACCGATGCCCCGTCGATGAAGTCCCAATCGCGCGCGAAGGTGGCAGACCGACTCTTCCGATGAGGGACGAAGCCGACGGGATCCGAAGCCTTTGGCGTAGCGACGAAACTGCGACTTGTGGAATAGGGCTTGTTCCACTACCCCGGCCACCATGTCAGTCCGGGCTCGCAGGCAGGTGCCGGGGAGCGGTCGCTTGCCAAGGACCGCATTTGGCCGGGAGCGTGAGTAGGCTGCGGTGCCAGGGAGCTGTCGCTCGAGGTAGCGCCGGCGGGACTGACTGCTCCCGCCAACCTTCGGTGGCTCGAGTCGACCCAAAGCGGAAGTCCGCGTTGGACGCATCGCCGCCGGAAAGCAGTCGGTGAGATCTAACGCTTGAGTCAGCGGGGGGAAGGCGCCAGCCCTTTAGCCCCCCGCTGGTATGGAGGGCTAGGTAACTTCTCTCGTTGCAGCAATAAAGCTGCCGATGCGCTTATCGCCGTGTTGTCACAAAACTGTAGTAGTTGCAGGCACCGAAAAAGACTCCATGAGCTGAACGATTCAACATCGCGTCCGCCCAGGCGCGCGCTTCGACCTCAGTCATGGCTCCCGCTTTCGGAAGAAGACGGACAAAGGACTGAATCGCGGTTTCCCAAAAATCTGCTTTGCCAAGGTCGGCGACGACATAGGAGAACGAAGCTGTGAGGGCCAGGCCGGCCTCGAGTAGTAGCTGGGGCATTTGCCGCATCACGCGAGAGTTAGTCACGATGGCGTTGATGATCTTCTCATCATCGGCCTTAGCCTTCTCTGGATCGTCGCTTCCGAAAGACATGGAAGCGTAGTCGCCATCGAAGATGCCTACGGTCCCGCCTGGTTTGACGACCCTAACGATTTCCTGGAGAACCGTAAGGGGGTTCGGAACATGGCTGATCAGCGTATGCGCGACGACTGCGTCAAAGGACGCATCAGGCAGATTGAGGCTCTCTGAATCCCCAGTCCGGAAAGTGACCGTGTTTGATATGCCCTCCTTCTTAGCGAGGCCCTGAGCTGCAGCGGTAAGGTAGGGACTGACGTCGATGCCAGTTACGTGACCGGCAAAGCCTTGTCGACTCGCGATAGCGCGCGCGGCTACCCCTGTGCCACAACCTAAATCGAGCACTGTCTTGGCAGACTGGATGCTCATGGCAGCGAGGTACTCGTTCATCATCGCGGTGAAGCGCGGATGCTTACCGCGAGATTCAAGACGCCCGACCAAGATCGCGAGGGTGGTGTCATCGAGCCTGTCGGTGATCCGGTACATATCCAGGGTATTTCCCATGGAATCTCCTTCTGGTCATCCAACGCGATGCAGGCCGCGGGGTGCGCCCTCAGTCGTCCGATTCTGCGCTCAACGGGGTGCCCGCCAACTGGCATCGCCCAGAGTGTCATCGCCATGGCCCATTGGCACTCTGTCCGTGGCAGCACCAAGGGGCTTCATCATCGACGGATAGCCAGTCCGTGGCTTTCAGGTGAGGTGCCCGTCGGATGCTGCCGGTCTGTGGCTGAGCGAGGAGGCCGTGTCGACCCACTGCAGTCGGTCAGACTTGAAAGAAGCGGTTGCTTGCGGCCTCACTGGTCGGCCAGGCGACATGGCCTGCCTTTGCCACCTTCTCTCTACTCTCGCCCCGGCTACCGCTGTCCCTCGCAGCGTGGACTGCTGGCCGACCGGCTCATGTCTGCGCACCCTAAGCTTCAAGGCGCATCACGGGATGGGCGGCGCGCCGCATGGACGACATGTCGCAAGCAAATGTAGCGTTGACACTGCGGATGAATTGGGCGCCAAATCGTCGACCCGCACCCAGGCGGCAACACCCAGTCCGGAAACCAGGAGACGAGCATGAAAATGCAGCTGATCCGTACCTTTCTTGCCCTCGCGGCCGTGTGTCCAGTACATGCGGTCGAAGCACACGAGGCCGACAACACAGCCGGCAAGCTGGGCACCGTGCATTTCAAGGTCGGATGCAACGCTGCGGCGCAGCGGGAATTCGACCTTGCGATGGCGTACTACCACTCCTTCGCTTGGGAGGACATCAAGGCGCCACTCGATCGCACGCTGCAAGCGGACGGTGCCTGCGGCATGGTGCATTGGTTGCGCGCCCTGGCCTCGCTCGACAACCCATTCGGCTGGCCCGGGAACGTGTCGGCCAAGACACTGGTCGACAGCGCGGCGCTGATGGAGCAGGCACGCAAGACAGGGCTCGCCAGTCAGCGGGAGCGCGACTATGTCGATGCGCTCGCGGTCTTCTTCCAGGATGTCGACAAGCTCAATCACCGCACCCGCGCCAAGGCTTTGGAATCCGGGCTCGAAAGTGTCGCTGCCAAGTACCCCGAGGACACCGAGGCTGCCATCCTCTACAGCCTGGTGCTGTCGGCCAACTTCGACCCGACCGACAAGCAATACAACAACCAACTGCGAGCCGCTAAACTGCTGGAGCCCATCTTCGCGAAGCAACCCGAGCATCCAGGCGCCGCGCACTATCTGATCCACAGCTACGACTATCCGCCGCTGGCGGCTCAAGGGCTGCCCGCGGCTCAGCGATACAGCAAGATTGCACCGGCGGCCGCGCACGCCCAGCACATGCCTTCGCACATCTTCACGCGCGTCGGTGCGTGGAGCGATTCGGTCGCGGCGAACACGGCATCGGCGAAGGCCGACACGGCTGCCGGGGCGCAAACGCTGCATGCCAACGACTACATGGTCTATGCCCACCTGCAGATGGGGCAGGATCGCGCGGCGCAGGCAGTGCGAGACAGCACCATTGCAATTGCCAAGCGACCCGACAACTTTGCCGCCGCGTATGCCTATGCAGCGATACCGGCACGACTGGCCCTCGAGCGCAGCGACTGGGCCGCAGCGGCAACATTGCCACTGACTCCATCAGCGGATGCATATTCATGGGCCAAGTACCCGCAGGCCGAAGCGGGCAACGCCTATGCGCGTGCGCTGGGTGCGGCGGCGCTGCGCGATGCCGCGGCGGTCGCATTCGAAGTTGCGCGGCTGCAGCGCCTGCAAGATCGAGCCAGCGAGCTCAAGATCGGCTACTGGGTCGAGCAGATCGGTATCCAGATCGACGTCGTTCGCGGCTTTGCCTCTTTCAAGGCGGGTCAGGTGGATGCCGGCATTGCGGGATTGCGGCAGGCTGCCGACCGTGAGGATGCGACCGAGAAGCACGTTGTGACGCCGGGGATGATGCTGCCGGCGCGCGAGATTCTCGCCACGGTGTTGCTCGAGCGTGGCGATTCCGCGGGCGCGCTGCGTGATTTCGAAGCCGTGCTGCGCAAGGAGCCCAACCGCTTGCGGGCATTGGCCGGGGCGGCTGTCGCCGCCGAGCGCAGCGGCGATGCACAGAAGGCCCGCGAATACTCCGACAAGATCTCCCGACAGACCGCGCAAGCCGATGTCGGCATGCCGGGCTTGCAGCTCGCCAGGCAGTCGGTGACGCGATGACGACAGTGCGGGACTGGCTGAGTGCATTGGTGCTCGCGCTCGCCGCGAGCGGGTCGCATGGCGTCGAAAGCGACCCGCTGCCGGTTCCCGACGCCGGTGCACGCGCGAACGCCGTCCGCATCTACAACGACGGCGTCGCGCTGCTGGTCGCACGCAAGTTTCCCGAGGCGCAAAGCCGGTTCGAAGCCGCGCTGATGGTCGACGACCAGCTCGCCGAGGCACACAACAACCTTGCCTATGCACTGCGGATGCAAGGGCGACAGAACTTTGCGGCGTCACTGGCGCACTACGACCGTGCCGTTGAGTTGAAGCCAGATCTTGCCCAGGCCTACATGTATCGCGGCGTGCTGTTCCTGCAACAGGGTGACATGGTGCGGGCGCGTCAGGACCTAGAACGCTTGCGCCGGCTCGACACGAAGCTCGCTTCGGACCTTGAGCGCGTCGTCGAGGGTGCCGGCGCTGGAAGCGACCGGGGCGGGATAGCCGCGCAATACGAGTGATCGTTCGGTGGGCATGGTGATCGGCGCTGGCCAAAACACGGGTTTGCCAATCTGGGCACCCGACAGTACGCCCGGATACTCGGGCACTGGGTCGATGAGCTGGCTCTCGACCGCGCCGATTACGGGACGCACTCGATGCGCAGGACCAAGGCGACGCTGATCTACAGACGCACCAAAATCTGCGAGCCGTCCAGCTGCTCCTCGGGCACTCGAAGCTGGA
>JBDSAB010000049.1:0-14860 GCA_039922395.1 Caldimonas sp. | reverse complement strand
TCAAGCTGCTCGCCGACCTGCTTGCTGTGAAGGGCTACGCGACCTGCACCGCCACGTCGGGGCCGCAGGCGCTCGAGCGTGTCGCCAGCGAGCACCCCGACCTGGTGCTGCTCGACGTGATGATGCCCGGCATGAGCGGCTACGAGGTCTGCCGCGCGATCCGCGCCGACCCGGCGCATGCGATGCTGCCGGTCGTGCTGGTGACTGCGCTCGATCCGGCCGAGGAGCGCGCGAAGGGACTCGACGCCGGCGCCGACGACTTCCTCAGCAAGCCGGTGAGCCAGGCCGAGCTGCTGGCGCGGGTGCGCTCGCTGCTGCGCATCAAGTCGCTGTACGACGAGGTGCTGCGCCAGAAGCGCGAGCTCGTTGAACTCAATCGCACGCTCGAGCAACGCGTCGAGGACGGCGTCGCCCAGCTCGAGAAGGTCGGTCGGCTCAAGCGGTTCTTCTCGCCGCAGCTCGCCGAGCTGATCGTCGGCGGCGGTGCCGACGACCCGCTGAAGAGCCATCGGCGCGAGATCACCGTCGTCTTCCTCGATCTGCGCGGCTTCACGGCGTTCACCGAGACGGCCGATCCGGAAGAGGTGATGGGCGTGCTCGGCGAATACCACGCCGCGATGGGCCGGCTGATCCTCGAGCACGAGGGCACGCTCGAGCGCTTCACGGGCGACGGCATCATGGTGTTCTTCAACGATCCGGTGCAGATCGCCGATCCGGCACCGCGCGCCGTGCGCATGGTGCTGTCGATGCAGCGCGAGATCGGCCGCCTGTCCGGCACCTGGAAGAAGCGCGGCTACGACCTGCAGATGGGCGTCGGCATCGCGCAGGGCTTTGCCACGATCGGCGGCATCGGCTTCTCCGGGCGGATCGACTACGGCGCGATCGGCACCGTCACGAACCTGGCCGCGCGCCTGTGCGGCGAGGCGCACGGCGCGGAGACGCTGCTGTCGCAGCGCGTCATGGCCTGTCTCGAAGATGGCTTCGCGACCGAGCCGGCCGGCGAGCTGGTGCTGAAGGGGTTTCACAAGCCGGTGCCGGCCTACCGGCTGCTCGACGTGCTGCCTGCTGCCGTCGGCTGACGGCGCTGCGAAGAAGGTCGGCCGCGGCCAAGTGCGCGTCGGCGCGGCCTGAGGCTCAGCGCGCGCTGCCGGCGGAAAGTCCGCGGATCGCGCCGTAGGCCGCGTCGACGGCCTGCGTGACGATTTGCTCCTTCCACACATCGGTATCGGTGTAGAAGGCGTCGCGGACCTGCTGCTTGATCGTGCGACGCTGTTCGTCGCCGGCCTCCGGATGGTTCTCGAGCCACTGGTCGGCACGCAATGCGGCCATCACCTCGGGCTGCGGCAGCGTGCCGTACTCGAGCGCAATGCCGGTGTACTCGGCCTGCGGGCATTCCTCGTAGGCGCACAGCCACATCATCCCGGTCAGCACCGCCGAGGTTGACGAGCCGTCGTAGATGGACGTGATGTCGCCCCACCAGGCCCGTGCGCGCTCGACGCTCGCCGCGTCGTCGCGGCCCGCGTAGATGCGTTCGCCGTGGCCGCTCGGGCCGAGCCCCGTGTGCAGGTCGATCCATGCAAGCCCGGAGCAGCGGGTGCCGTGCTCGCGCAGCACCTGGCGCAGGGTCTGGTGGCTCCAGGTCGGACCAGCGCCGCCGTAGAACAGGCCCTGGGGGTGGTGGTACTGGCCGCCCGAGATGGCCTGCTGCAGCGCGCGCTCGCCGCGTGCGGCGACGAAGCTCTCGATCCGCTCGAGCACCGCCGTGTTCGGCGGCCAGATCGTCGGCACCAGCGAAGCGGCCAGTTCGTCGTAATCGGCATTGCGCGACGGCTCGACGTGGAAATCGCGGAAATTGCGGTTCAGGTCGACGTTCTCGTGCGTCGTCCGCCGCCACCACGAAAAGCCGTACGGGTTGAGACCGTGCACATAGAGCACCGCGACATCGGCCTTCCGGCTCGCGCCGCGCCACGCCTCGTCGCCGAGCAGCGCAACCTGCACACCGGAACCGCAGTAGCCCTCGACGCCGTGGCAGGCGCTGCTGACCAGCAGGACCGACGGTGCGTCCTTCGGCCCGTCGCGGACGACATCCATCGCCAGCGCCTCGCCGTCGCGGCCAAGCAGCGGGTGCGGATGCGACTCGACGTCGAGGCCGGCGCGCTCCGCGGCGGCGAGGAACTTGGCCCGCGCCTCGGTGTAGCTCTGCGAAAAGTAGCCGGCGGCGCTCATCCGCTCAACGGGCCTGGGCGAGCCAGGCCTCGGCCATGCGGACCCAGAGCGACGCGCCGAGCGGGATCAGGTCGTCGTTGAAGTCGTAGCTCGGGTTGTGCAGCATGCACGGGCCCATGCCGTGGCCGCCCTCGCGGTGGCTGCCGTCGCCGTTGCCGATCAGGAAATAGCAGCCGGGCTTCTCGAGCAGGAAGAAGCTGAAGTCCTCGGCACCCATCGTCGGCTCGAACTCCTGCACGTTGTCGGCGCCGACCATGTCGGTCATCACCTGGCGCGTGAACGCGGTCTCGGCCGGGTGGTTGATCGTCGGCGGGTAGTTGCGCTTGAACTCGAACTCGCAGGTCGTCTCGAAGGCCGCGCAGGTGTTCTCGGCGATCGCCTTCATGCGGCGCTCGATCAGGTCGAGCACCTCGAGCGTGAACGTGCGCACCGTGCCCTGGATCTCGCAGCTGTCGGGAACGACATTGGTGGCCTCGCCGGCATGGATCATCGTCACCGAGATCACGCCGGCGTCGATCGGCCGCTTGTTGCGGGTGATGACCGTCTGGAACGCCTGCACCATCTGGCATGCCACCGGCACCGGGTCGACGCCGTTGTGCGGCATCGCGGCGTGCGAGCCCTTGCCGCGGATCGTGATCCGGAATTCGTTGCTCGATGCGAACGCCGGGCCGCTCTTCAGCGCGAACTGGCCGACCGCCATGCCCGGCCAGTTGTGGGCGCCGAACACCGCTTCCATCGGGAACTTGTCGAACAGCCCGTCCTTGATCATCTCGCGCGCGCCGCCGCCGCCTTCCTCGGCGGGCTGGAAGATCAGGTAGACCGTGCCGTCGTAGTTGCGGTGCTTCGAGAGGTGCTTGGCAGCGGCCAGGAGCATCGCGGTGTGGCCGTCGTGGCCGCACGCATGCATCTTGCCGGCGTGCTGGCTGGCGTGCGCGAACTTGTTGTGCTCGGTCATCGGCAGCGCGTCGATGTCGGCGCGCAGGCCGACGGCACGATTGCTGGTGCCGGCCTTCAGGATCGCGACGACCCCGGTCGTCCCCATCCCGCGGTGGATCGGTATGCCCCAGTCGGTCAGCTGCTTCGCGATCACATCGGCGGTGCGGCGTTCCTCGAAACAGAGTTCGGGGTGGGCGTGGATGTCGCGGCGGACAGCGGCGATGGACGCCGCGTCGGCCAGGATCGATTCGATGACTTGCATGACGGCTCTCCGTGCGGCGCACGCTCTCGGCGCACGCCGGCGTCGAGGGACGACGCTCGAGCCAGTTTACCCGTCCGTGCCGAGCGGCGCGGGGCGCCCGCCACGAGTCCCTTCAGTGGCGGACGCGGCCGTCGGCGGTCAGGATCGTCAGGTCGACGTACTTCGAGCCGGTGTGCTTCTGCGCGTTGAAATCGACGTAGAAGCCGCCCAGGTTGAACTCGCGCAGCGATTCCAGCCCGGTGATCAGGTTTTCGGGGGTCGCGTTGTTGCTGCCGCGGCGCAGCCCCTCGACCACGGTCTTCGCCGCGACGTAGCCTTCCATGCTGCTGTAGTTCGGGTCGAACTTGTCGCCGAGGGAGGCCTGGCCGGCGGCCAGGTATTCGCCCGACAGCACGGTCAGTGGCGAATACGGATACGGCATGACCTGCGCGATGACGACGCCGCGCGCGTCCGCGCCGAGCTCCTTCGACAGCGCCTGGGTGCCGACGAACGAGACGTTGTAGAACGTGCCGGTGAAGCCGGCCTTGCGGGCGGCGCGGATGAACGCGGCGCACGGCTTGTAGGCGCTGATCTGCACGATCGCGTCGGGCTTCTGGGCCATGATCGATTTGACCGCCGCATCCACATCGACCGTATTGCGCTCGACCGTGCCGAGGCCGACCGGCTCGAGCGAGAGCGGCTTCATCGCCCGCGTCACGCCCTCGAGGCCGGCCTTGCCGTAAGCGTCGTTCTGGTAGAAGACGCCGATCCGCTTGATGCCGACCGAGGTCAGCTGCTTGACGATCTCGGCGGTCTCGTCGAAGTACGACGCGCGCACATGAAAGGCATAGCGGTTGAACGGCGTGCGCAGCGCCTCGGCGCCGGTGAACGGCGCGATCCACGGCACCTTGGCCGCGGTCGCGATCGGCAGCGCGACCAGGCCGGTCGGCGTGCCGATGTAGCCGAACAGCGCGAACACGCCGCTGTCGATCAGCTTCTTGGTGTTCTCGGCGCAGCGATCCGGCTCGTAGCCGTCGTCGACGCTGCGCAGTTCGACCGGCCGCCCGTTGACGCCGCCCCGCCCATTGACCCGTTCGAACAGCAGGTTCGCGCCGATCTTGAACTGTTCGCCGAGCGCGCTTGCCGGCCCGGTGAGCGGAGCCGATTGGCCGAGGACGATGCGGCTCTGCTGGCCGATGACCGGCGCGCCGAGGGCCGCCAGACCGAGTCCGGCGGCCGATTGGATCAGTTGTCGCCGTTGGATCACGGTGAGCACCTCCACGAAGAAAAACGGGGCCCGTTGGCAGGACGCAAGAAGGCGGTCCACATTGGGCGAAAGGAGCATAAGCCCGTGCGGCGGCGCAAGCGCTCGCTGTCGTGCTGCGATGCGGGGCAAGCGTCGGCTCTGTGCAATAGTTCAGTGATGAAATCCGCAACGGTTCGCGCCGCCTGTCCGCACGACTGTCCCGACACCTGCGCGATGCTCGTGACGGTCGAGGATGGCCGTGCCGTGAAGGTGCAGGGCGACCCCGAGCATCCGACGACGCACGGCTCGCTTTGCACGAAGGTTTCGCGCTACGCCGAGCGCACCCACCACCCCGAGCGGGTGCTTCATCCGATGAAGCGGGTCGGCCCGAAAGGCAGCCGGCAATACGTGCAAGTCGGCTGGGACGAGGCGCTCGCCGACATCGCGACAAGGCTGGCGGCGATCGCGGCGCGCGACGCCGAAGCGATCGTGCCGTACAGCTATGCCGGGACGATGGGACTGCTGCAGGGCGAGAGCATCGCAGCGCGCTTCTTCCACCGGCTTGGCGCGTCGCTGCTCGACCGCACGATCTGCTCGTCGGCCGGCGGCGAGGCGCTCGCCGCGACCTACGGCGCGAAGGTCGGCATGCACGTCGAGCACTACGCCGAGAGCCGCTTGATCCTGATCTGGGGCAGCAACTCGATCGCGTCGAACCTGCATTTCTGGACCTACGCGCAGGCCGCGAAGCGGGCCGGCGCAAAGCTGATCTGCATCGACCCGCGCAAGACCGAGACGGCCGACAAGTGCCACCAGCACATTGGGCTGCTGCCCGGCACCGACGGCGCGCTCGCGCTCGGCGTGATGCACGAGCTGATCGCCAACGAGTGGCTCGACCACGACTACATCGAGCGCCACACCGAAGGCTGGCCGGCGCTGCGCGAGCGCGCACTCGGGTGGACGCCGGAACGCGTCGCGCAGACCTGCGGCATCACGGCCGACGAGGTGCGCGGGCTGGCACGCGATTACGCGACGTTGCGGCCGCCCGCGATCCGCCTGAACTACGGCATGCAGCGGGTGCGCGGCGGCGGCAACGCGGTGCGCCTGATCGCGATCCTGCCGTGCCTCGTCGGGGCCTGGCGGCACCGCGCCGGCGGCCTGTTGCTGTCGAGCTCGGGTTGGTTTCGCAACGTGCGCAACGACGCCGGGCTGCAGCGGCCCGACCTGCTCGGCGCGCGCCGGCCGCGCACGATCAACATGAGCACGATCGGCGACGACCTGCTGCGCGAAGCCGACGAGCCGCTCGCCGACGGCCGGCGCTTCGGGCCGCGGATCGAAGCGCTCGTGGTCTACAACAGCAATCCGGTCGCGGTCGCGCCGCAGTCGCCGAAGGTCGCGCGCGGCTTTGCGCGGGAGGACCTGTTCACCGTCGTCCTCGAGCACTTCATGACCGACACCGCGGACATGGCCGACTACGTGCTGCCGGCGACGACCCAGCTCGAGCACCTCGACGTCCACACGAGCTACGGCCACACCTACGCGCTGATCAACGAGGCGGCGATCGCGCCGCTCGGCGAGGCGAAGCCGAACACGCAGATCTTTCGCGAACTGGCCGCGCGGATGGGTTTCGACGATGCGTGCTTCGGCGACAGCGACGAGAACCTGGCGCGGATGGCGTTCCGACCGGACGCGGTCGACTTCGACGTGCTGCGGCGCGACGGCTGGGTCAAGCTGGCAATTCCGGAAGCGCCCTTCGCGGAGGGCCGGTTTCCGACACCAAGCGGGCGCTGCCTGATCGACTCGCCTCAGCATGGCGTCCCCGACCACCTGCCGAACTACGAAGCCGCTTCGAGCACTCCCGACCTCGCGGCCCGCTTCCCGCTCGCGATGATCTCGCCGCCGGCGCGCAACTTCCTGAACTCGAGCTTCGTCAACGTCCGCAGCCTGCGCGACATCGAAGGCGAGCCGCTGGTCGAGATCCACGCCGACGATGCGCGCTCGCGCGGCGTCGCGTCAGGCCGCATGGTGCGCGTCTTCAACGACCGCGGCAGCTACCTGTGCAAGGCAGTGGTCAGCGCGCGCGCCCGGCCCGGCGTCGTCAACGGGCTCGGCGTCTGGTGGCGCAAGCTCGGTGCCGAGCGGACCAACGTCAACGAACTGACGCACCAGCGGCTCACCGACATCGGCCGCGCACCGAGCTTCTACGACTGCCTCGTCGAGGTCCAGGCGGCCGACCCCGCGGCCCCGTGACGCGCGGGTCGACGAAGCGGCCGCTGATGGCCGTCGCGCTGGCGCTGGTCCTCGGCGTTGCGATCTTGTCGGCGGGCTGCAGCAGCGTCGGCTATTACGCCCGCTCGGTCGGCGGCCACCTCGCGATCGTCGGCAGCGCCCGGCCGGTGGCCGACTGGATCGCCGATCCGCAAACCCCGCCGGCCCTGAAGGAACGTCTGGTGTTGAGCCAACGGATCCGAGACTTTGCGGTGACCGAGCTCGGCGAGCCCGATAACGCGAGCTATCGGCGCTATGCCGACCTGAAGCGCCCGGCCGCGGTCTGGAACGTCGTCGCCGCGCCCGAGCTCAGCCTGACCTTGCAGACGTGGTGCTTCGTCGTCGTCGGCTGTGTCGGCTACCGCGGCTACTACGAGCTGCCGATGGCGGAGGCATTCGCGGCGGAACAGCGCGGTGCCGGGCTGGAAATCAGCGTCTATGCCGTGCCGGCCTACTCGACGCTCGGTGCCTTGCCGTTCGACTGGCTCGCCGACCCGCTGCTCAACACGTTCATCGACTACCCGGAAGGCGAACTCGCGCGCCTGATCTTTCACGAGCTCGCGCATCAGATCGCCTACGCCGCCGGTGACACCAGCTTCAACGAATCGTTCGCAACAGCGGTCGAGCGGATCGGCGGCGAACGCTGGCTGGCGACGCGCGCCAACGCCGAAGCGCGTGCCGAGTTCGAGCGATCCGACACCAGGCGACGCGACTTCCGCGCGCTGACGGCGAAGTACCGGACCGCGCTCGACGCGCTCTACCGCAGCGACGCACCCGACGCGGAGAAGCGCGGCCGCAAGGCCGCGCTGTTCGAGGCGCTGCGCGCCGAGTACGCAGTGTTGAAGCAGGATCGCTGGGGTGGGTTTTCCGGGTACGACGGGTGGTTCGCGCGGGCCAACAATGCGTCGCTCGGCGTTCTTGCCGCGTACAACGACCAGGTGCCCGCGTTCATGCGCCTGTTCGAACGCAGCGGCAACGATTTCGGACGCTTCTACACCGAGGTCAAGCGGCTCGTGACGCTGAGTGCGAGCGAGCGGCGGGCCGCGCTCGAACGCTAGTTGACATCGTTTCTCCAGGGGGTTCCGTGGCCGACATCCGAATTCAACGCGCGCACAAGCTCGGTCTGCCGAAGGCGCGCAAGATCGCCTGGCAATGGGCCGAGGACGTCGAGAAGCGGTTCGCGATGGCATGCACCGTGATCGAAGGCAAGGACAGCGACACCGTCGAATTCACGCGGCCTGGCGTGGACGGCCGGCTGCTCGTGGCGGCCGATCGCTTCGATCTGGAAGCCCGGCTCGGCTTCCTGCTCGGCGCCTTCAGCAAGCGCATCGAGGCGGAGATCGAGCAGAACCTGGATGCGCTGCTGGCGGCCAGTGCGAAGGCACCGGCGCGCAAGGCGGCGAAGAAGGGCAAGGCCTAGAGCGAGGCGCGCATCGGCTCCCAGCCACGACGGTCCGGCCGTTGCGTCACTTCAGCGATTCGATCAGATCGATGTACTCCTGCATCGCGTCGTCGGTGCTCTTTCCCGTCAAGCCGCTCCACGCATCCCACTTCGCGCGGCCGACCATGTCGGCGAAGCCTGGACGCTCGCCGTCGGCATCGCCGCGGCTGGCCTGCTTGTAGAGCGCGTAGATCTTCAGCAAGGTCATGTTGTCCGGCTTCTCCGGGAGGCTCTTCGAGTCGGCCATGGCCTGATCGAAACGGGATTTCAAGTCGGCCATTCGGGCCTCCGTGGTGCAAGTCGGCAGTGACGGCGCCGATGTTACTCAGCGGTCTGACGAGGGAAGCCGGGAACGTGATTTGAACTTTGTGTCGGCAACCTAACGGAGACCGGTCGGCTTGTCGGCGGCGGATGCGTCGGTCGCCTGCTGTGCGCGGTCGATCTGTTCGACCAGCTTGTCGGGCCGGGTCGCCTGTTCAAGCACCTCGGTGCTCGGGTCGTCGCTGACGCTGACGCCGAGCTTGGTCGCGATGGCGCCGAGCACCTTCAGCATTCGCGTGTTTTCCTGCTCGGTGAGCAGATTGATCTGCAGGTCGAGCTGGTTGCGGCGCTCGCTGATCAGTGCCGCGCGCTTCTGACTGATCAGGATGAAGGACGACAGGAAGATCGCCTCCAGCGAAACGACGAGCGTCAGGAAGGTGAACGGGAACGGGTCGAAGTGGCCGATGCCCGGACTGACGTTGATGGCGATCCACGCTGCGAACCAGACGACGTGCATCGCGAGGAACAGCGCGCTGCCCGCAAAGTGGGCGATCCGGTCGGCCACTGCATCCATCAATCCAGCGTGGCTGAGCGCGGCCGATTCGAGTTGCTGGATCGCTGCGACGTTCTGCGCCGTCAGCTCCTCGACGGTGCGGGGCGCGGGACGCCGGCGCGGTGAGCGGGCGGGCGGCGGGGCGGAAGCAGGCTTCAGGCGGGCCTTCTTCGACATCGCATTCGCTCAGTGGACGATCGCCTTGGTGCTCGCCATCACCTGCGGCGCATGCCGCAGCCGCACCGTGAAGCGGGAACCCCGGCCCGGATCGCTGGCCACGTCGACCCGTGCGCCCATGTGGCCGAGCAGCAGGCGAACGACGACGAGGCCCATGCCGGTCCCGGCGATGGCGGCGTGACTGGGCAAGCGCTTGAACGGCTGGAACAACTCGGCGATCTGTTCGCGCGTCAGGCCGCTGCCCTGGTCGATGAACGAGATGTGCACGCCGTCGGCCTGGACCAGGCTCTCGACGCGAAGGGTGCCGCCCTTCACGTTGTACTTGCAGCCGTTGCTGAGCAGGTTGCAGAAGACCTGCACGAGGCGGCGCGCGTCGCCGAGCACCCAGATCGGCGCCGGCGGCAAGCGGTTCTCGATGCGCACCGCCATGCGTTCGCGCTCCGGTTCGGTCAGCACGAGCGCCGCTGCCAGCTGGGCCTGCACATTGACCGGTTCGCCCCGCACGTCGATCGTGCCGGAGTCGACGCTGCTGATGTCGAGCACGTCCTCGGCCAGCTTCAGCAGCTGGGTGCCGCCCTGCACGACCATGTCGAGGCGCTTGAGCTGCGCCGCCGAGGGCGGATCGGACCGGTCGGTCATCAGCAGCTGGGAAAAGCCCAGCACCGCGTTGAGGGGCGTGCGCAGCTCGTGGCTCAGCCGCGCCAGAAACTCGACGCGGGAGCGCGCCACCTGCTCGGCAGCGTCGCGCTCGACCTGGAGCTGGACCTTCTCGATCTCCTCGGTGACATCGCGCACGATGCCGACGAAGCGCACCGAGCCGCGCCCGTTGTCGAGCGCGGTGCCGACCGCCTCGACATGGCGGATTCCGCTGGTCTTGACGATGCGATAGCGGCTCTTGCGCATCTGGCCGACCGACAGCGTCGCCCCTTCGTCCGGATTGGCGCCGAGCAGCGGCTCGTCGTCCGGGTGGACGCTGCGGCTCATCGCGGAGCGCGTCACTCCCTCGCCGTCGTCGCGGCCGAGGCCGTAGATCGCGCGGGCGCGGGCATCGAGCGTGACGACGTCGCTGGCGGTGTCCCAATCGAACACGCCGATCCCGGCGGCCCGCGCCGCCATCTTCCAGCGCCGGTTGGCTTCTTCGAGCTGCCGCTCGGTCGACACCTGGCGTGCCAGCGTGCGCCGGCCAAACATCAGGCCGGCCACGATCAGGAGTGCAGTCGTCGCGACGATCGCGCCGTTGAGCAGCCGCTCGACCCGGTGCGACGCTTCGCCGAGCGATGCAGAGAACTCCTTCTCGACTGCGGCAAGCCGCGCCGACAGCGTCTCGATTCGCGCCAGCTCGGGCAGGGCATCGCTGTCGCGAAAGCGCCCGCTGGCGCGCAGGGTTCCGACGCGGTCGGCGATGGCCCGCAACTCGTCGATCCGCTGGTCGCCCTCGGTCCAGGCGGCGATCGCGCGCTTCATCAGGTAAGTGCCGTGGAAGTAGCGGTACAGGCGGATCATTCCGCCGATGTCGTCCTCGTGATTGCCGCCGAGGCGGAAGCCCTCGCGGGCGACGTTCAGGTCGGCGTTCGGCTTGTCGAGCGCGATCCGGGCCTGGTGATCGCCGGCAGCGATCGACAACGCGGCGTCGAAGCGCTGGCGGTCCTCCGTTTGCCCGCTGACGACAAAGGACTTCAGCGCCTGCACGGCCTCTGACCGGCCTTTCGACCAGAGGCTCTCGCCGCCGACAAAAGCGCGCACGGCGGACAGGACTTCGAATCCGGTGATCGTCAGCACCGTCAGCGCGATCATCGCGACCATGAACGGCGCCAGGATCCGCAGATGCAGCGGCCGCCCCTGGTGTGCCGGCAAGGCGTCGCCTGCGAAACCGGTTCGCGCGCCGGGCCGTGCGCCGGGGCGCGCAATACGGGAATCGACGGCATCGCCGTCCCGCAGCATGGGCTGGGTCGAGTCGATGGTCAGTCTTCCAGTTCGGCCTTCGCCATCTCGACATCGAGGTGTTCGGCCGCGTCGAGCGGCTCGCAGGCCGCAGCGGCCTCGTACAGCCGGGTCGCCTCTTGCATGCGCTTCTCGCCTTCGAGCATCACCATCCCGTTTGCGTATTCGACCCTCGCGATGGCGGAGGTCGGGTTCAGCTTCAGCGCCGTCTTGTAGCTCGCAAGCCCGGCATCTTTGCTGGCGCCCTGCGTCAAGCCGAGCAGCGAGCCGACCTTGTCGATCACCTCAGCATGAAATGAGCCCAGTGCGACGAACGCATCGGCATGATTCGGCGAAAGGCGGATCGTCGTGTCGAGCGCGCCCTTGACCTTGCTGCCGACCCCCTGGGCGAGTGCCTTCGCGACGCTGATGCTCTGGCTGTAGCGGCCGAGTGCATACGCCAGGCAGTACCAGCCGTTCGCATCGCTTGGATCCTCGGCGGTGCGCTCTTCGGCACGCCGGGCCACCTCGAGGAACAGGGCCTGCCGGGTGCTCTCGCTCGATTCGAGGTACGTCGCGTAGAGCGCCTGGGCCTTGTTGGCCACCGTCAGTCCGGCGGGCGCGCCCGCCTTGACGGCCGCAAGGCCGGCCTCGACCGCATTCTGAAAATCGCCGGCGTGGAACAGGCGCCAGGCGGCCCATACCGCCGCGTCCTTCGGCAACGGCTCGGCATCACCGGCATGCAGCCGAGACCAGAGCTTCTTCAGCGCCGCCGCTTCGTAGGTATAGGGCGCAGCGTCATGCGGAAAGGAGGTCCATCGGGCCATGCTGTCTCTCGAGCCGGTGATTGTCGCTCTCGGACTTCAGGCGTCGGAGTAGCGGCCGACCAACGCGTGCAGATGCTCACGCTCGCTCGGCTCGAGATACGGCAGCAGCAGGCTCAGCACGTGGAAGGCGCCGCGCAGGAGCGCCGTGCTGGCGGCAGCGGGCTCGAGTGCATGGCGCGGGTCGCGCACGTACTCGAAGCTGAGCCAGTAGGTCAGCAAGACGACCATCGAGGTCGCGACGGCATCGGCATCACGCTGCTCGATCGAGACGCTGTGGCCGCTCGTCAGGCCGTCGAGGACCGCGCGCACCGCCTTCGACTTGTCGCGCAGCACGCCCTGGAAGTGCGTCTCGAGGCGCCGGTTGTTCGACAGCAGGTCGTTCAGATCGCGGTACAGGAAGCGGTACTGCCAGATCAGCTCGAACAGCATGTGGAAGAACAGCCAGGCGTCCTCGACATTCGAGACATCTTCGGCAGCGTGCAGCAACTCGGCCAGCGCGGCTTCGTAGCGGCCGAACAGCGTGTTGATCAGCTCGTCCTTGGCCGGGTAGTGGTAGTACAGGTTGCCGGGGCTGATGCCGAGCTCGGCCGAGATGGCCGTCGTCGAGACGTTCGGTTCGCCATGCCGGTTGAACAGGTCGAGCGTCACTTCGAGGATGCGTTCGGCGGTTCGGCGAGGCGCTTTGGCTGGCGGGGCCATGGTGCGGCCAAATCTAGCATCGCACCGGGCCGTGTCCATCGGCACTGCCCCGGGCGGCACGGGTTTGTGCGGAACACCGGAACACGCCGTCAACACGCCGGTCCGGTGCATTCGCGGAGCACGGCGTGCCTACAATCGCGGGCTCGATGCCGGCCATTTCGTTCAGGAACGTGAGCAAGGTCTTCGCCGGCGGACGCGGCGAGATCCGGGCACTCGACGATGTCAGCTTCGACATCGAGCCGGGAGAATTCTTCGGCCTGCTCGGCCCGAACGGCGCCGGCAAGACCACGCTGATCAGCATCCTTGCCGGGCTCGCCAGCGCGACCGGCGGCCACGTCACGGTGCTCGGCCACGACGTCGTCAGCCACTATGCACAGGCCCGTCGCAACCTCGGCGTCGTGCCGCAGGAGCTGGTCTTCGATCCGTTCTTCAGCGTGCGCGAGGCGCTGCGCATCCAGGGCGGCTATTTCGGCGTCTACGACAACGACGCCTGGATCGACGAGCTCCTCGCCAACCTCGGCCTCGCCGACAAGGCCAACGCGAACATGCGCCAGCTCTCCGGCGGCATGAAGCGGCGCGTCCTGGTCGCACAGGCGCTGGTCCATCGGCCGCCGGTGATCGTGCTCGACGAGCCGACCGCGGGCGTCGACGTCGAGCTGCGGCAGACGCTCTGGCAGTTCATCGCGCGCCTCAACAAGGAAGGCCACACGGTGCTGCTGACGACCCACTACCTCGAGGAGGCCGAAGCGCTCTGCAACCGCATCGCGATGCTGAAGCAGGGCCGCGTCGTCGCGCTCGATCGCACGTCGGCGCTGCTCGCCGGCACCGCGAGCACGATGCTGCGCTTCAAGCTCGACCGGCCGCTGCCGCAGCAGCTGCTGGCGCAGTCGCGCGTGACCGGGCGCATCGTGCAGATCACGGCGCACGATGCACGCGAGGTCGAGTCGATCCTGGCGACGTTGCATGCGGCCGGCTGCGAACCGGAAGACCTCGAGATCGGCCGCGCCGACCTCGAGGACGTCTTCCTCGAGATCATGCAGGCCGAGATGCCGCAGCGGACTCCTCCCGCGCAGGTGGCGCATTGAGCGCGCTTGGCGTGCCGCCGCGCGGCGCGCGTCCGCTGGTCGCGCCGGCACCGGCGGAGACGCCGTCCCACGTGCTGTCCGGCGTGCGCACTTTGCTCTACAAGGAGGTGCTGCGGTTCTGGAAGGTCAGCTTCCAGACCGTCGCGGCGCCGGTGCTGACGGCGGTGCTCTACCTGCTGATCTTCGGCCACGTGCTCGAAGGGCGCGTCACGGTGTTCGGCAGCGTCGGCTACACCAGCTTCCTGATCCCCGGGCTGGTGATGATGAGCGTGCTGCAGAACGCCTTCGCGAACAGCAGCTCGTCGCTGATCCAGAGCAAGATCACCGGCAACCTGGTCTTCCTCCTCGTCACGCCGCTGTCGCACTGGGCCTGGTTCCTGGCCTATGTCGGCGCGTCGCTGGTGCGCGGGGTCGTGGTTGGTGCGGGCGTGATGCTGGTGACGGTCTGGTTTGCGCCGCTGCACCTGGCCGCGCCCGGCTGGATCGTGCTGTTCACGGTTGCTGGCGCGGTGCTGATGGGCGCGCTCGGCCTGATTGCCGGACTCTGGGCTGAGAAGTTCGATCAGATCGCCGCGTTCCAGAACTTCCTGATCATGCCGATGACGTTCCTGTCCGGCGTGTTCTATTCGATCCAGTCGCTGCCGCCGTTCTGGCAGGCGGTCAGCCATCTGAACCCGTTTTTCTACATGATCGACGGCTTCCGGCACGGCTTCTTCGGCGTCAGCGACGTCTCGCCATGGACCAGCCTCGCGGTGGTCGGCTGCAGCCTGGTGGTTGTGTGCAGTCTGTGCCTGGCGCTGCTGCGGCGCGGCTACAAGATCCGCCACTAGGAGTCTGCGCGGCAGAAGCCGAGCGCTCGGGCTTTTGAGGTATTGGCTCGGGAGCGTAGGGCACGCGGGGGAGGAGCAGAGTTTTGCGGCCTCGGTCACTTGTTGCGGCGCCGCGCTGCGGCCCGTGATGGCGGCTCAAGCGATCCGAGAGTT
>JBDSAB010000048.1:0-3915 GCA_039922395.1 Caldimonas sp. | reverse complement strand
TCGTCGGCGTGCAGACCGAGCGCTTTCCGGCCGCTTTCAACGCGATGCACGGCGAGGCGCGCGAGAGCGGGCAAGCGACGATCGCCGACGGCATCGGCGTCAAGTCGCCCGGCGAGCTGACGCTGCCGATCATCCGCGCCCTGGTCGACGACGTCGTGCTCGTCTCCGAAGACGACATCGAGCAGGCCATCCTGATGCTGCTCGAGATCGAGAAGACGGTCGTCGAGGGGGCTGGCGCGGTCGGCCTGGCCGCGATCCTGAAAGACAAGCCGCGCTTCGCCGGCCGCAAGGTCGGCCTGGTGCTGTGCGGCGGCAACATCGAGCCGCTGGTGCTGGCCGAGATCATCGAGCGCGGCATGGTCAAGTCGGGGCGGCTGGCCCGCCTGCGCATCGACGTGCGCGACGTGCCCGGCGCGCTCGCCGACGTCGCCACGCTGCTCGGCCGGCTCGGCGCCAACATCGACGAGGTGCAGCACCAGCGCGCCTTCACGTCGCTCTCGGTCGAGCGGGTGCAGATCGAGGTCGTGGTGCAGACGCGCGGCGCGGCGCACATCGCCACCATCCTCGAGGCGATGCGCGCCGAGGGCTACGACGTCGAGCGGGTCGGCTGAGCGGACCGGTCGATCGGTTCCGGGCCGGGGCCGGCTATCCGATCCAGGCCGGCAGCCACGTCGCGACGGCCGGCACGAAAAACACCAGCACCAGCAGCACCAGGCTCATCGCCACGTAAGGGGCGACTGCCTGGAAGATGTGCAGCATCGTCACCTGCGGCGGCGCCACGCCTTTCATGGTCATGAGCAGCAGGCCGTGCGGCGGCAGCAGCAGGCCGAGCTGCATGCAGATGAGGAAGAGCACGCCGAACCAGACCAGGTCGATGCCGAGCGCCTGCACCACCGGCATGAAGATCGGCAGCGTGATCATCATCATGCTGACCTGGTCGACGAAGATGCCGAGGAAGATCAGCAGCGCCATCATGCCGGCGATCACCGCCCACGCCGGCAACCCGGTGCCGGTGATCGCCTGTGCCAGGCCGTTCGAGGCGCCCGAGAACGACAGGATCTGCGCGAACGTGGTGGCGCCGACGATGATGAACAGGATCATGGCCGAGATGGCGACGGTGCCCTTGAGCGCGCGCAGCAGGATGGCCGGCGACAGGGCGCGATAGCACAGCGCGAAGAGCACGGTGGCGAACGCGCCGACAGCGGCCGACTCGGTGGGCGTCCCCCAGCCGGCGACCATCGCGCCCACCACCACCGCGAAGATCGAGACCAGCGGCAGCACGTAGAGCACCAGCGGCCTGAATCGCTCGAAGCCGCGGTGACGCACGAGCTCGCCGTTCGGCGCCAGCGACGGATTCAGCTTGACGCGCACGACGATGTAGGCCACGAAGGCCACCGAGAGCACCAGGCCGGGCAGCACGCCGCCGATCAGCAGCTTGGAGATCGAGATGCCGGAGAGCGAGCCGAGCAGCACGGTCAGGGCCGACGGCGGAATGAGCATGTCGACGGCGCCGATGGCCATCACCGGGCCGGTGGCCAGCGTCGGGTGGTAGCCGCGCGCCAGCATCACCGGCACCATCAGCGAGCCGAGCATGGCCGTCGTGGCGATGGTCGAGCCGGAGATCGCCGAGAACACCGTGCCGGCGACGACGGCGACGACCGCCAGCCGGCCCGGCACCTGGGTGATGAGCCGCTCGATGCCCTCGATCACCTTCACCGCCAGGCCGGTGTGGAACAGCACCTCGCCCATCAGCACGAAGAGCGGAATGGGCGTGAGCGCGAAGCTCATCACCGAGCTGACGCTGTTGCGCACCAGCTGGCCCAGGCCGGGCTCGCCACCCAGCCAGAGCCAGGCGCCGACCAGATTGATGACCAGGAAAGAGAAGGCGACGGGCAGGCCGAGGAAGAGCAGCACGGTCGAGCCGCCGAGCAGCAGCCAGGCGGCCGCGCCCCAACTCATGCAGCACTCACCGCGTCATCACGCGGCTTCGCATCGGCGGCGGCGAGGCGCCGCATGCGGAACACGAACTCGATCGCGAGCAGCCCGAAGCAGATCGGCAGGGGCGCCATGAACCACCACTCGGGCATCACCAGCGTCTTGATCGACTGCGCCGCCGACGTGTAGCTGCGCGCAGTCACGGCGCCGCCGTACCAGACCATCCACAGACAGCAGCCGAGGCCGAGCAGGTCGGCGATCCACTCGCAGGCATAGGCCATCTTCGGCGGCAAGACGCGCAGCACGATGTCGACGCGGATGTGGCGGCCCTCGCGCAGCAGCCACGGCGCCGCCAGCATCGTCAGCAGGTAGAGCATCAGCTCGGAGATCTCGTTGCTCCAGGCCAGGCCGGCCGGGAGCCCCGGCACGGCGACGTTGCGCAAGAACACGTCGCCGCAGATGATCAGCATCATCGCGAGCAGCAGCAGGCTCGCGACCACCGCGAGCGCCTCGATCAGCGCACCGAAGCGCTGCTCGCTGCGCTGCAGCCCGCGCCCGCTCACTTGGACGTCAGCGTCTTGAGCTTCTTCGCGAACTCGGGGTTGGCCTTCATCGCACCGGCCCAGCCGGCGTCATAGGCCTTGTCGACATAGGTCTTGGTGCCCGCGGCGTCGAAGCGGATCGTCTGGATGCCGGCCTTCTCCTGGCGCGCAGTCTCTTCGGCGGCGTAGGTCTTCCAGACCGTGTTCATCGCCTCGAGCGCGAGCATCTGCTTCTCGAGGAAGGCCTTCTGCTTCGGCTGCAGCTTCTTGTACGCATCGAGGTTCATCAGGATCGACACCTCGGCATCGTAGAAGCCAGGATCGACGCGGAACTTGGTCTTCTCATGCCAGTTCAGGTCGAAGATGCCGCCGATCGGCCAGCCGTAGCCATCCACCACGTTGCGCTCGAGCGCGGTATAGACCTCGCCGGGCGGCATCGTCACGTTGTTCGCGCCCAGCGATGCAAAGAAGTCGCGGTAGACCGGGGTGATGCGGATCTTCATGCCGGTCAGGTCGGGCTTCTCGACCTTCTTGTTCAGGTACAGATGGAACGGCTGGTTCTCGACCATCCGGCCCAGGTAGGCCATGTTGGCCTTCTGATTCCAGAGCTCGTTGATCGCGGCGAACGCGCCGTTCCTGCGCTGCTCGGCGATCGGGATCTGGGTCAGCTTCAGGAAGTCGGCCTCCGGCATCACATTCGTGTAGAACGCGCCGGTCGACATCGCCAGGTCGACGACGCCGGTCTTGACCGCGTTGCCGACCTCGAATGTCGGGATCGCCTTCGGGCCGCCGATGAAGTTGATCTGCAAGGTGCCCTTGCCCTCGGCGTTGAACGTCTTCAGCCACTTCTGCATGTGGGTCACGTAGTACGAGTTCTCGGCGAACGCACTGACCATCCGCAAGGTGATTTCCTGTGCGTGCGCGAGCATGGGGGCGAGCAGCGCAATGGCGAGCAGCGGGGTCTTGAGCAGCTGGATCGGATTCATGGGCGGGGTGGGGCAAAAGCGCCACGAACGGGCGCGGAAGCCCGGACTTTGCACGCCGCCGGCGCGATCCGGCAGGGGGTTTGTCTGGACCCGGTCCGGCGCCGGCGCGACGACGGTCAGCCGGCCGCGACACGCGGCGTCAGGTTGCCGGGGCCGGCACGCTCGGCCAGGACCCGCGCCGATGGCCGCACGTTCATCGTCATCTGGAACAGTCCGGCCGCGATGCCGATGGCCACCGCGCCCTTCCAGGCCCACTCGTACGAGCCGAGCGCGCTGTAGATCAGGCCGCCGCCGTAGGCGCCGACGAACGAGCCGAGCTGGTGGCTGAAGAAGGCGATGCCGGACAGCGTCGCCATGTAGCGCAGGCCGAACAGGTGGACGACCAGGCCGCTGACCAGCGGCACGACGCCGAGCCAGAGCGTGCCCATCGCCGCCGCGAAGACGAGCGTCGA
>JBDSAB010000047.1:0-11135 GCA_039922395.1 Caldimonas sp. | reverse complement strand
TGACCCCGGAGCGCCGGTCGATCTCGGTGACGACGAAGAGCTTGTTGAACGCCGGATGCGCGGCATCGGTGGCGGCAGGAGCCAGCACCAGCTCGGCGTAGCTTGTCGCGCTCAGTTCTGCGAGGCGATGCGAACCGTTGGTGATGCAAAGCCGGCGCAACTCGACGTCTTCGTTGCCGTCGACCGCGACTTCGAGGGTCGCCCGCAAGCCGCGCAGGCCGAATGCAGCCGTATCGAACGCCGACCAGACCGCACCGTCCGTGTCGCACCGCATGAAGAGGAAGCTGCCCCAACTGTCGAGGGCAGCGTCTTCCCGCCAACGCGTGATAGCGAGGTCGTTCCACTCGCTTTGGCCGCTTCCCGACGTCATCAACGCAACGTGGAATCTGCCGTTGGAGAGCAGCTTCAGCTGTGCCATCGGCAACGATAGGTCGCCGATGGATGGCGCCGCAGCAGCGAACCGAGCGACGCAGGGTAGGACCCGTCCGACGCCTGGCGATCAGGCCGATCGGCCTGGCTTGGCGTGCGCGCGCAATCTCGCAATCGCGCCCGCGTAGTCGTCGCTGCCGAACACGGCCGAGCCGGCGACAAGCGCATCCGCGCCGGCTTCCACGGCCTGCCATGCGTTGTCGCCGCTCTGGCCGCCGTCGACCTCGATCCAGGGATCAAGTCCCCGCGATGCGCAGAGCCGGCGCAGTTGGCGGATCTTCGGCAGCACCTCGGGGAGGAAGGCTTGGCCCGAGAACCCCGGATTGACGCTCATCACCAGAACGACGTCGCACAGGTGCAGCACCTGCTCGACGAAGGCGACCGGGCTCGCCGGGTTGAGCACGACGCCGGCCTTCTTGCCGAGCTCGCGAACGCGCGACAGCACCCGGTGCAGGTGAATCGTCGACGTCGGCTCCGACTGGATCAGGATGTGGTCGGCGCCGGCGCGTGCGAAGTCGTCGAGCAGCCGCTCGGGCTCCACGATCATCAGGTGCACGTTCAACGGCTTGGCCGTCGCGCGCCGAATCGCCGCGACCACCGCCGGGCCGAAGCTGATGTTCGGCACGAAGCGCCCGTCCATCACGTCGACATGGATCCAGTCCGCGCCGGCGGCGTCGACCGCGAGCACCTCGTCGGCGAGCCGGCCCAGATCCGCCGACAGGATGGAAGGCGCGACGACGAGCGGTTTCATCGCGACCTTGTAGCATGGCCGCGTCCATGCAGCACGCCTCGCCGCCGCAGCAGATTCGCTGGCACTCGATGCCCGGCGGCGCGGAAATGGATGCCGTCATCGCGGCGGGAACTCTCGAGGCCGCAGCCCGGGCCGTGCAAGAGCGTGGTCGCTTCCTTATCGTGCTCGCCGGCGGGAACACGCCGCGGGGCGCCTACGAACAATTGCGAACGGCCCCGGCCGACTGGTCGCGCTGGCATGTCTACTTTGGCGACGAAAGATGCGTGGCGCGCGCGGACGACGCGCGCAATTCGAGAATGGCCGCACTGGCCTGGCTCGACCAGGTGCCGATCCCGCGCGATCAGCGCCACGAGATGGTGGCCGAGCTGGGTCCGACCGAAGCGGCTCGGCGCTACAACCAGACGCTCGCGGCAGTCGGCGAGTTCGACCTGGTGCTGTTGGGGCTCGGCGACGACGGTCACACCGGGAGCCTCTTTCCCGGCCATCCGCTCGGAGCGCAACCATCCTCGCCCGACGCGCTCGCCGTTTTTGATGCACCCAGGCCGCCGCCGCAGCGCGTCACCCTGAGTGCCGCCCGTTTCAGTCGCACGCGGCAGGCGTTCTTTCTCGTCGCTGGTGAAGACAAGCGCGAAGCCGTCGCGCGATGGGTGGCCGGCGCGGCGATTCCGGCCGCGTGGATCCGGCCGCCGGCAGGCGTGGACGTCTTCGTCGATGCCAGGGCGCGGTAAGCGTCGTACCGAGGGGTGGGGCGACCTACGGAAGGCGCCGGACCGGCAAGCCGTCCCGCACTCCGAGCGCTCGCCCTCGACTTTCGTTCGATGGCTCGCGAATCGGAGCGTCGAGCGTTCGTTGACGCACAGACCCCGGGTCCGGCCGCTGCGAAGATCGATCATGGAAGATTCCACTGTTTGCCTCGACACTGCCTTGCTCATACGGAAAGAACAGGCTTTGACCGACGAGGGCGCGCCGCCGCCTGGCGTCGTCGGAACCGATCTTCCCGCCGCGCGACCCCAAGGCGACGCTGGCCCCGAGCCTCTCGGTGCTGCGCAAGCAATGCGTGGCGTTGCCCGCATCGAATCGCTCGAGTCTCTCGAGAGGAGCATCCGGACTGCTGAGCAGGAGCGCGACGCGCTCAGCACGTTGGGTCAAGAAGACCTGTATATCCGTTCTTGCCTAAGGGTCGATGCACTCGAGCAAGAGCTCGAATCAAGGCTCATGGATCACAAGGGCTTAAGCTGACCGATTGGCGAACTACCCTCCCGCTCATCCGCAACAACACCGCGACTGAAATGCAAGTTCTGCTGAACACCGACCCCCACATCGATGGTCGTCAGGCCATGTCCGACCACCTGGAGTCTGTCGTGAAGGAAGCGCTGGGCCATTACGGCGAGCGAGTCACCCGCGTCGAGGCCCACCTGACCGACGCGAACGGGCCCACCAAGGCCGGGCCCGACGATATCCACTGCACCCTGGAAGCGCGGCCGGTCGGTCGCGAGCCGGTCGTCGTCAAGGATCGCGCCGCGACGGCGCATCAGGCCATCCAGGGCGCGCTGCGCAAACTCGAGCGTGCGCTGGCCGGTGCGTTCGAGAAGCACGACCCGCGGCACACGCCGCGCACCGTCAACCCGACCGATTCGTTCGACGGTTGAACACCATGAGCGCCAAGGGAATCGTGGTCACGACCCCGATGGCGACCAGTGCCCAGCCGAGGGCTCGACGCTGATCCGCGTTGACGCGTTCGGCGAGCAGCAGGCCGAGCCCCGCGCCGAGCAGTCCTCGAGTCCCCGCCAGCAGCGCCAACTCGGGAAGTCGCAATTCAGTCGTGACCATGGGACCTTCGGTTAGGTCTGTGCGTTCGCGCACTCGAAAGCGGTAGCTTCAAACAGCTTTTGTCGGATGCTGCAGGGTGATGCGATAAGCGACCTGTGCGCCACCCTCCGGGTCGCGCGTTCGGCGCAGGCCCAGGCGGCCGGCAAGACCTTGCATCGCGTCGTTTTCCGAATCACTGATGGCGTGCATCGCCGCGATCCCTCGTTCCCGCGCTGCATGGATCAGACGCTGCATGAGCAGCGTGCCCAGGCCTTTCCTTTGCCACGCGTCGCCGACCGCGATGGCGAACTCGCAGTCCGAACCGTCGGCCTGTGCGCTGAAGCGGGCGACGCCGATCTCCGTCGCCGTCGCCGACCCAGACGGGGCGAGCAGAGCCACGAACGCGACATCCGTTGCCGGGTCGATGACCGTCAGCTGCGTCAACAAGGCCGGGCTCGGCGACTTCATCGTGTCGAGAAAGCGGAAACGTCGCGCGACCGGTGACAGGTTCTCGATGAACGAACGCTCGAGTTCGCGATCGTCGCCGCTGATCGGGCGCACGAGAATTTGAGTGCCGTCGCGCAGCGTCTCCTTCCATCCGGGGGGACCAGCGTCCACTCGATTCACTCGGCGCCGGATCCATTCTGTGTTTCCGTTTGCCTAGACGCGCGAGATCTCTTCGTCGCGGACCGGATATCCGGTCCAGTAACCGACGTGTCCATAGTGCTCGTAGAGCCGGTCTTCAGCTGCGCGGCTTATGGCGGCCTGCGGGTCGTAGACAGGGGCGTCCTGGACGGCCTGCCGTGTCATCGAGACGGTAACGGTCTTGTCGGCCCAGTTGACGGACTTGATCCACTGCGGTGCGACCAGGACCTGGCGCCCGAGCCACCAGTTGCTCGTGTCGACGATGAGATAGCGGACTGCCCAGGTCTGCTCGTCGATCAGCATGCCCGCGACATGACCGATGTCATCGTCGCTCGCGTGGATGTGATACCCGACTACGGCGTTGCAGCTGCGCAGGTGCGGATCCTCCTGCTCGTGCCGGGCCGATTCGCGTCGCGCCATGTCGCGTTGCTCTTCGGCGGAGTTGGCATACGAGCCACCGAGACCGCCGTAGCCCGGCATCATCAGGTTCGGATACATCCCGCCGCCCCAGTAGCCGGCGCCGCCCCAGTAGTAGGGGTAGCCGTAATAGCCCGAATACGTCATCTCGTGCTGCCGGGACACGGGCTTCTCGGTATCGATGTCGGGACTGTTCCGGACCTGCTCCCGGCTGATCGAAGCTGGCAGCAGCCTCTCTTCCCAGTTCGGCGTGCCGACGCCGATGGGCGAAACCAGGACCCTTCGGCTCGACAGCCAGCCACCGGTATCGACAACCAGATAGCGGACCACCCAGGCTTCGTCGTCGAAGTAGAAATCCTTGACATGGCCGATGACGCCGTCGGTGGCGCCGACGGCATACCCTTCCATTTCCTTCGCGTTGCGCAACATGATGTGATCCTTTGGGTTCGATCCAACGACTATGCGCCGAAGGTGTCGGTCCGTCTGTCTGCTGGCGAACATGCGGGCGCGAGGGGTATCCCGCCGCGCGGCTGCAAGACGCAGGGTTGCCCCGTCATCGTGCAACGGGCTTTTCGCGTGAATGCCTAGAGAGCACGCTCTTCTGTGCGCTGGCGCACCGATCTGGCGACGTGTGCCTCGTACAGTCCAAATGACGGGTTCCAATGATCGTGAGGTTGCTTTTGGTCGAGCTCTTGTCCGCCAACGCCGAGTTGGCCGCCTTCGTCGAAGAGGCAAGGCGCGATCGCCCGACGGCGTGGGCAGCGGTGGAGACGCTGCAACGCACCTGCAGGGCTTGCCAGCCCGTGACACCGGAGGGCTCGGCTCACGCCTTCGACGTGCTGCGCCGTGTCGGCCTCGAGACTGCCGCGCCGGCCTCTGGCGGCCGACCCATCGAGGGCGGGCAGCGGCGTTAACCTTGCTCGGTCTTGGGTCTTGACGCAGGTTTCTGCTTCCGGAGCACTGGAGGGATCTGCCATCGCGATCTCTTCCCGTTGCTATGTTCGCCAACAGACAGACCAAACCGCGCCGTGAGATCACATTCAGTGCCGTGGTCCGGTGGGCGGCTCGCACAGGATGTGCCGTCGCAACGCCGCTCTCTGGGTCACAGGACGTCGATGAGCAAGAAGGAACAGAGCAGACCGGCCAGCGCCGCGGCCTCGCCGACGGCAGACGGCGAAGCGTCGACGGGAACGGAAGAGGGCGGCCGTGCCGATCCGAAGAAGATCTCCCGCAAACACTACTCCGCCCAGCTGCACGCCCTCCAGGTCGAGCTCGTGAAGCTGCAGCGGCACTTTATCCGCCGAGGCAGCCGGATCCTGGTGCTGCTGGAAGGGCGTGACTCGGCCGGCAAGGACGGCAGCATCAAGCGCATCGTCGCGCACCTGAGCCCGCGAAACACCCGCGTCGTCGCGCTCGGCAAGCCCACCGACAGCGACCAGCGCAGCTGGTACTTCGAGCGCTACGTCGGCCATCTGCCCAGGGACGAAGAGCTCGTCCTCTTCAATCGCAGCTGGTACAACCGGGCCGGCGTCGAGCGTGTGATGGGGTTTTGTTCCAAGCCCCAGCTCGAGGAGTTCATGCAATCGGTGCCCCGGTTCGAGCAGATGCTCGTCGACTCGGGGACGACGCTGCTGAAGTACTACCTCGACATCAGCAAGGACGAACAGAAGGATCGCCTGGCGTCGCGCAAGCGCGATCCGCTCAAGCAATGGAAGAGCAGCCCGATCGACGACGTGGCCGTGGCGCACTGGGACGCCTACACCCAGGCCCGCGACGCGATGCTGCTCCGCTCGCACACGGCCGCAGCGCCGTGGCTGATCGTGCGTACCGACAGCAAGCGGCACGCGCGACTGAACCTGATGCGCGACATCCTGTCGCGCCTGAGCTATGCCGGCAAGCGCCAGGCGTTCGTGCAGCCCGACCGCGACATCGTCTTCGAGTACACGCCGCACAGCGTTGCCGCGGAGCGGTTGGCGCGCTGAGCCATGAGCCCCGTGATTGCGATGCCGCCGCTGGCAGCGGTGAACGCGGGAGTCGTCACCGCCGTGCGCGGCAGCGTCGTCGACATGCGCTTCGAGGGCCGGCTGCCGCGCATCCGCACCCTGCTGCGCGTGGGCGGCGACGGCGAAATGGCGATCGAGGTGCTCACCCAGGTCGACGCTCGACACGTGCGCGGCATCGCGCTGACGCCGACCCAGGGCCTGGCGCGCGGCATGCCCGTGTCGGACACCGGCGGGCCGCTGCTGGCGCCGGTCGGCAAGGCCATCCTGTCGCGTATGTTCGACGTCTTCGGTCATGCCATCGACCGTCAGGACGAACCCGAAGGTGTCTCGTGGCGCTCGGTGCATCGCGAGCCGCCGCCATTAAGCAAGCGGTCCACCACGTCGGTAGTTTTCGAGACCGGCATCAAGATGATCGACGTGCTGGTGCCGTTGGAAACCGGTGGCAAGGCCGGCATGTTCGGCGGCGCGGGCGTCGGCAAGACGGTGCTGCTGACCGAGATGATCCACAACATGGTCGGCAGGCACGAGACGGGCAAGCGAGGCGCGAACGAGGGTGTCAGCATCTTCTGCGGCATCGGCGAACGCTGCCGCGAAGGCCAGGATCTCTACGCCGAGATGAAGAAGGCCGACGTGCTGAAGAACATGGTGATGGTCTTCGGCCAGATGAACGAGCCGCCGGGAGCGCGCTTTCGTGTCGGCCAGGCCGCCCTGACGATGGCCGAGTACTTCCGCGACGACGAGCAGCGCGACGTGCTCCTGTTGATCGACAACATTTTCCGCTTCATCCAGGCGGGATCCGAGGTCTCGGGCCTGATGGGGCAGATGCCGTCACGCCTGGGCTATCAGCCGACGATGGGCACCGAGCTCTCGGCTCTGGAGGAGCGCATCGCCAACACCGACAGCGGCGCGATCACGTCGATCCAGGCGGTCTACGTGCCGGCCGACGACTTCACCGACCCGGCCGCGGTCCACACCTTCTCGCATCTGTCGGCGTCGATCGTGCTGTCGCGCAAGCGCGCCGGAGAGGGCCTGTTCCCGGCGATCGACCCGCTGCAGTCGAATTCGAAGATGGCCACGCCGGGCATCGTCGGCGAGCGGCACTACGCGCTGGCGCAGGAGATCCGGCGCACGCTGGCGCAGTACGCCGACCTGAAGGACATCATCGCGATGCTCGGCCTGGAGCAACTGTCGCCGGCCGATCGCGATGTCGTCGCGCGTGCGCGCCGGCTCGAGCGCTTCCTGACGCAGCCCTTCTTCACCACCGAGCAGTTCACTGGCCTGCCAGGCAAGCTGGTCAGTCTGGCCGATGCGCTCGACGGCTGCGAGCGCATCCTGCGCGACGAGTTCAAGGACCGACCCGAAAGCGCGCTGTACATGATCGGCGCCATTTCGGAGGCGAAGGCCGACAAGACCGACGCAAGGACCGACCAAGCAAAGCCCGATGCCACGGCGCCGGCCGCCACGGCGCAGCCGGAGGCAGCCCATGCACCTTAAGGTGTTGCTGCCGTTCCGGGTCTTCGCCGATGAGACGGGCGTGTCGCGCATCGTCGCCGAGACGCACGATGGTTCCTTCGGCCTGCTTCCGCGCCGGCGCGACTGTGTCGCCGCCCTGGTGCCCGGCATCCTGACCTACGAGAGCGAAGCGGGGCGCGAAGTCTTCGTCGCGGTCGACGAGGGTGTGCTGACGAAGATTGGCGACGAGGTGCGGGTGGCCGTACGCCGCGCCGCGCGCGGCAGCGATTTGGCGCAACTGCGCGACGCGGTGCAACACGACTACCTGACGCTGGACGCGCTGCAGCAGGGCGCACGCGCGGCCACGCGCAAGCTGGAGAGCGGATTCGTCGGCAGGTTCGCGAGGTTCCACGGTGAATGAACCGACAACAGACAGCGTGCTGGCCGATCAGGTCGGAGCCAAGGCCGCGCGCAAGCTGCACGCGCGCCGCGACGGTGCGCCAGGGGTCTGGTCGGGCCTGGGCATGATGGGGCTGATCGGCTGGTCGGTGGTGGTGCCGACGGTGGCGGGCGCAGCGCTGGGGATCTGGCTCGATGCGAGACACCCCGGCACGCATCCTTGGTCGCTAGCGCTGTTGATGGCCGGCTTGGTGCTGGGCTGCCTGAACGCCTGGCGCTGGGTGGCTCAGCAGGATCGTGCGATGCACGACGCCGCCGGCGGTGACGACGACCATGCCGACGATGGGTCGAGGACGGAGCGGCCGTGACCGGCTCGCTCGCGCTGCCGCTCACCGGCCTCGCCGGTGTTCTGCTCGGCCTGGGCTTCTTCGGCGGGCTGTGGTGGACCGTTCGCCGGGCCGTTGATTCGCGCCGGCCGGCCCTGTGGGTCGGGGGCAGCTTGCTGCTGCGCATGGGATGCACCGCGGGCGGCTTCGTCGTCGTCTCGGCAGGGGACTGGCAGCGGCTGCTGGCATGCCTGCTCGGATTCCTGGCTGGACGCTGGCTGGTGCTTCGTATGAGCAGCGACCGGGGCCTGACCTGATCCGCCATGCGCCTCGGACCCGATCAACTGGTCTTCTGGCAGCACGGGCTGTTCAAGCTCAACGGCACGATCGTGTTCACATGGGCCCTGATGGCCGTGCTGGTGCTCGGCTCGATGCTGATCACGCGCAGGCTCTCGACCGACCACCAGCGCTCGCGCTGGCAGAACCTGCTGGAGATCGTCGTCACCGGCATCACGCAGCAAATCAGCGAGGTCGGTCTGAAGCGTCCCGAGCGCTACCTCGCCTTCCTGGGCACCCTGTTCCTGTTCGTCGCCGCGGCGGCGCTGGCGACCGTCGTGCCGGGCTACGAGCCGCCGACCGGCTCATTGTCGACCACCGTCGCGCTGGCACTATGCGTCTTCGTCGCCGTACCGCTTTTCGGCATCCGCGAACAGGGTCTGGGTGGCTACCTGAGGTCCTACCTCGAGCCGACGTGGATCATGCTGCCCTTCAACCTTATCAGCGAACTTTCGCGCACCCTGGCGCTGGCGGTGCGCCTGTTCGGCAACATGATGAGCGGCGCGATGATCGTCGGCATTCTGCTGACGATCACGCCGTTCCTGTTTCCGGTAGTGATGACGCTGCTCGGCCTGCTGACCGGCATGGTGCAGGCATACATCTTCAGCATCCTGGCGGCGGTCTACCTCGCCGCTGCGACGCGTCCGGCACCGTCGCCCGCCAAGCCCGCCAAGCCCGCCAAGCCCGCTGCACCCGCACCCTGACCATCGCAAGGACGACTCCATGGACAGCCTGACCCTCATCGCAGCGATCTCGATCATCATCGCCGGCCTCACCACCGGCTTCGGCACGATGGGGCCGGCGCTTGCCGAAGGCCGCGCGGTGGCGACCGCGCTCACGGCGCTCGCGCAGCAGCCAGACGCGTCGGCAACGATCACACGCACGCTCTTCGTGGGCCTGGCGATGATCGAATCGACGGCGATCTACTGCTTCGTGGTGTCGATGATCCTGATCTTCGCCAACCCGTTCTGGAATGCCGCAGTAGCCGCCGCCACCCAGGCAGCGGGAAAGTAGACCGTGCTCATCGACTGGTTCACCGTCGGTGCGCAGGTGCTCAACTTCGGCATCCTCGTGTGGGTGATGAAGCGCTTCCTGTACCAGCCCGTGCTGGACGCCGTCGCGGCACGGGAGCAGCGAATCGCAGCGCAACTGGCGGACGCCGCCACCGCCAGGGCCGAGGCGCATCGGGAGCAGGACGACTTCCGGAAGAAGAACCAGGCGTTCGACGAGCAGCGCGCAGACTTGCTGCGCAAGGCCCGCGAGGCGGCGCAGTCCGAACGCGAGCGCCTTCAGGTCGAAGCGCGCGCAGCGGCCGACGCTGCGCGCGCGCAGCAAGCGCAAGCGCTCGTCACCGACGCGCAGCATTTGCGCGCGGAGATCACCCGCCTCGCGCAGGACCAGGTGTTCCAGATCTCGCGCCGCGTGCTCGGCGACCTCGCAGGATTGGGTCTGGAGCAGCGGGTGTGCGAGGTCTTCATACAGCGGCTGCGGGGCGTCGAGGGCTCCGCGCTCGCCACACTCGACGTCGCGCTCGCGACGGTGTCCGCCGCCGCGCCGGCCCTGCTGCGCAGCGCTTTCGAGCTGCCGGCGCCGCAGCGGGCGGCAATCCAGGCCGCCCTCGACGCATCGTTCGGGCGTGCGATCCCGCTCAAGTTCGAGACCACGCCCGAGCTGGTCGGCGGCATCGAACTCGCCGCCGACGGACAAAAGCTGGCCTGGAGCATTTCAGACTACCTCGATGAACTCTCATCGGGGCTGGAAGCGCGGCTCGGCGCGACGGAGCCGGCGTGACCACCACCGCGCCTGCGCCCGCGACGCTGCAAAGCGTGATCCGGGCCACGTTCGCCGGCATGGACGCGCGTCTGCACGCCTACACGCCGCAACTGGTTCCGCGCGAAGTAGGCACGGTCGCCAGCGTGTTCACCGGCATCGCACGCGTTCACGGCCTGCCGGGGGTGGGCTTCGAGGAATTGCTGTCGTTCCCGGGTAACCTGTCGGGCATCGCCTTCAACCTCGACGAGGATGGCATCGACGTCGTGCTCCTCGGCGACCACGCCCACCTGCGCGCCGGCCAGGAAGTGCAGCGAACGGGCCGCGTGATGGACGTCGCCGTTGGCGAGGCGCTGCTGGGCCGCGTGATCGATCCGCTGGGCCGGCCGCTGGACGGTGGCGCACTCCCGGCGACACGCGAGCGCCTGCCGATCGAGCGGCCGGCGGCGGCCATCACGGACCGGGCCCCCGTGACCGAAGCGCTGCAGACGGGCCTCAAGGTCATCGACGCGCTGATTCCCATCGGCCGTGGCCAGCGCGAATTGATCCTGGGCGACCGCCAGACCGGCAAGACGTCGATCGCCATCGACACCATCTTCAACCAGCGTGGCACCGGTGTGCTGTGCGTGTACTGCGCCATCGGCCAGCGCGCATCGGCGGTGGCCAAGGCGGTGGCGAACCTGCGCGAGATAGGCGCGCTGGCCTACACCGTGGTGGTGGTGGCCGAGGGCAACGACGCGCCGGGCCTGGCCTATATCGCGCCCTACGCTGCCACCACGATCGCCGAGCACTTCATGG
>JBDSAB010000046.1:0-2669 GCA_039922395.1 Caldimonas sp. | reverse complement strand
TCGTGGTACGAGCCGGTGATGAACGGCCCGCGGACCTGGATCTCGCCCATCGTCGCGCCGTCCCACGGTGCGTCGCGGCCTTCATCGGTGCGGATGCGCACGTCGACCAGCGGCGCCGGCACGCCGGCCATCGCGGCGCGCTTGAAACGCTCCTCGTCGCCGGCGTCCTTCAGCTCGGCGCGCACATACGAGATCGTCGCGATCGGCGAAGTCTCCGTCATGCCCCAGCCCTGGATGATCCAGACGCCGTGCTTCGCGAACGCGCGGATCAGCGCCTCCGGCACTGCGGCACCACCGACCAGCGAGCGCATGCCCTTCGGCAGCGTCCAGCGCCCCGGCTGCTCAGTGAGCCCGCGGTCGTACGCCTGGATCAGCCCCATCCAGATCGTCGGCACGCCGAGCGCGAGGCTCGGCTGCTCGGCCTGTATCAGGTCGAGCAGGTCCTCCGGGTGCAGGTGCGGTCCCGGAAAGACCAGCTTCGCGCCGAGCATCACCGCGCCGTACGGCATGCCCCAGCTGTTCGCATGGAACATCGGCGTGACCGGCAGAACCGAGTCGGTCTCGCGCAGGCCCCAGTGGTCGCCGAGGCAGCCGATCAGCGTGTGCAGCACGGTCGAGCGGTGCGAGTAGACGACGCCCTTCGGCCGCCCGGTCGTGCCCGACGTGTAGCACATCGAGACCGGGTCGTCCTCGGCGTGCGGCGCGTAGACGAAGTCGTCCGGCGCGCCGCTGTCGAGCAGCTCCTCGTAGCTCGTGAAGGCCGGATCGACCGGCGCGCCCGAGAACGGGAACACGATGACTTTCTCGAACTTCGCCTGCGCCGCGAACTGGCGGTACAGCGGCAGCAGGACGTCGTCGACGACCAGGAAGCGGTCCTCGGCATCGTTCGCGATCCAGGCGATCTCGTCGGGTGCTAGCCGCAGGTTCAGCGTGTGCATCACGCCGCCGGCGGCCGGAATGCCGAAGTAGCACTCGAGGTGCGCATGGTGGTTCCAGCACAGCGTCGCGACGCGTTCGCCTTTCTTCAAGCCGAGCTTCTGCAGCGCCGATGCGAGCGCACGCGTGCGTCGGTGGAACTCGGCGTAGGTCTGCGTGCGCAGCGACTTGTCGGGCAGCCGCGAGACGATCGTGTTGCGAGGAAAGAGCGTGCCCGCTCGGTCCAGCAGATGGTTGAGAGAGAGCGGCACGTCCATCATCGTCGACTTCATCGCGGATCTCCTCTCGGGATGGGGCGGGTCTGGTGGGCGGATTCTCTATCGGGCCGGCAACGGTACGGCCGCGCGGGCCAGCGCGGCATCGGCGCGCGCGCTGTGCTCGGCCTCGAGGATCGACATCACGACCAGAGAGTCGTAGCCATCGCCGGTGCGCACGCTCTCGCGCAGCCGCCCTTCCTCGACGAAGCCTTCGCTGCGGTAGAGGGCCTGAGCGCGAACGTTGCGCGCCTTCACGTCGAGCCAGAAGCGGTGCGCGCCAAGGTCGCGGAACGCCATCTGCGCGAGCAGCCGGATCGCCGTGCGGCCGTGGCCGCGCCCGTGCAGCTCCGCCTGCAGCACGATCCGCTTCAGCTCGATCGAGCGGTGCGGATTGCGGCAGCCCTGCAGGATCACGAAGCCGGCCGACGGGTAGCTGCTGCCAGCCTCGACGATGAAGTGGCGAAAGTCGGGAAAGCGGATCGCCCCCTCGTGCTGGGTCCGGTCCCACGGCGTGATGAACGGCAGGTTCGACGGGTCCTGCTCGACCGAGATCACGAAGTCGAGGTCCGACAGCATCGTCGGGCGCAGTCGCAGGCTCGAGGCAGGGGCAGACATAGACGTGCGTGGATCGCCTCAGATGTCGGCCGCGATCAAGCTGCAGCCGCGGATCCGGCTCTGCCGGTCCGCTGGCTGCGCCCCCTGGGGGGAGGCGCCGAAGGCGCTTCGGGGGGGTTCATACATCCACCTCGACTTCGTCGCCGTGCAGCTCCATCAGGTCGCGGCGCGCCTGCGCCTCGCCCTTCCCCATCAGGCGACCGAGCGAGTCGACGCTCGCGGCGAAACCGAGGTCGCCGAACTCGACCTGCAGCAGGCGGCGCGTCTCCGGGTTCAAGGTCGTGTCCCAGAGCTGCTCGGCGTTCATCTCGCCGAGACCCTTGAAGCGGCTGATGCTCCACGAGTTCTCGCGCGCGCCTTCCTTCTTCAGCTTGTCGAGCGTCGCGTGCAGCTCGCCGTCGTCGAGCGCATAGATCTTGGCGGCCGGTTTCTTGCCACGCGCCGGCGCATCGATGCGAAACAGCGGCGGCTTCGCGATGTGGATGTGGCCCTTCGCGATCAGCTTCGGGAAGTGGCGAAAGAACAAGGTCAGCAGCAGCACCTGGATGTGCGAGCCGTCGACGTCGGCATCCGAGAGGATGCAGATCTTGCCGTAGCGCAGCCCCGTCAGATCGGGCTCGTCGGACGGCCCGTGCGGGTCGACGCCGATCGCGACCGCGATGTCGTGGATCTCGTTGTTCGCGAACAGGCGGTCGCGCTCGACCTCCCACGCGTTCAGCACCTTGCCGCGCAGCGGCAGGATCGCCTGGGTCTCCTTGTTGCGGCCCATCTTCGCGCTGCCGCCGGCCGAGTCGCCCTCGACCAGGAAGATCTCGTTCAGCGACAGGTCGCGGCTCTCGCAGTCGGTCAGCTTGCCGGGCA
>JBDSAB010000045.1:0-5326 GCA_039922395.1 Caldimonas sp. | reverse complement strand
CGAAGCGCTCGGCGGCGCCGACCGTGCGCTCGAAGAAGCCGGGCCGGCCGTGGAAGGTCGCGGCCTGCGATTCCGGCGTCGCGATCACAAGGCCGCCGGTCGTCTGCATCAGCGACGCGCCGGTCTCGGCCTCGAGCTCGCGCCACAGCGCGTGCGAGCGCTGCACCAGCGGCACGTACTCGTGGCCTTCGCCGATCGCGAGGCGCGTGATGCGGCTGTGTCCGTGGCTCGAGCCGCGGTCGTGCGGCGGACGCAGTCGGTCGATGCCGACGACCGACGCGCCCTGGCGCGCGAGGTGCCGCAGCACGGCGCTCCCGGCGACACCGAGGCCGACGACGATGACATCTGCTGCGCGCGTGGCCATGCGCGCATTGTCGGTCGACGATGTCGTCGATCGCGCGCGCTGGCGCGCGGCTGCCTCAAGCCATCTGCGGCAGCCGGTCGAGCAGCTTGTCGAGCGTGATCGGGTAGTCGCGCACGCGCACGCCGGTCGCGTTGTAGACCGCATTGGCAACGGCCGCACCGATGCCGCAGATGCCAAGCTCGCCGACGCCCTTGGCCTTCAACGGCGACGAGGTCGGATCGGTCTCGTCGAGGAAGACGACGTCCTGGTGCGGGATGTCGGCGTGCACCGGCACCTCGTAGCTCGCCAGGTCGTGGTTGACGAAGAAGCCCTGGCGCTTGTCGACCGCCAGCTCCTCCATCAGCGCCGCGCCGACGCCCATCGTCATCGCGCCGATGACCTGGCTGCGCGCCGCCTTCGGATTCAGGATGCGGCCGGCCGCGCACACCGCGAGCATGCGGCGCACGCGGACCTCGCCGGTCGCCGCGTCGACGCCGACCTCGACGAAGTGCGCGCCGAAGGTCGACTGCTGGTACTTCTTGTCGAGGTCGCCGAACTCGATGAAATCCTCGGCGACGAGGCCGTCGGCGCCGGCCGCCTCGCCGAGCGGGATCGCGCGCGCTGCGCTGCGAACGGTGCCGTCTTCGAACACGGCGTCGGCCGGCGCGAAGCCGACCTTCTGAGCCACCACGTCGCGCAGCTTCATGCACGCCGCGTAGACGCCGGACGCCGAGCAGTTGCCGCCCCACTGGCCGCCCGAGCCCGACGACACCGGATAGGCCGAGTCGCCGAGCCGCACCGAGACCTTGTCGAGCGGCACGCCCATCGTCTCGGCGGCGGTCTGCGCGATGATCGTGTACGAGCCGGTGCCGATGTCGGTCATGTCGGTCTCGACGATGACCGCGCCGCGGTTGTCGAGCCGCACGCGCGCGCCCGACTTCGTCACGATGTTGTTGCGGAACGCCGCGGCGACGCCCATCCCGACCAGCCAGCGGCCGTCGCGCACCTGCGCCGGCCGCGCGTTGCGGCGGCTCCAGCCGAAGCGCTCGGCACCGCCGCGCAGGCACTCGACGAGGCGCCGCTGCGAGAACGGCCGGCCCGGCTTCTCCGGGTCCATCTCGGTGTCGTTGCGGATGCGGAAGTCGACCGGGTCGAGGCCGAGCTGCTCGGCCATCTCGTCCATCGCGATCTCGAGCGCCATCATCCCCGGCGCCTCGCCCGGTGCGCGCATCGCGTTGCCTTCGGGCAGGTCGAGCTCGGCCAGCCGCGTCGTCGTGATCCGGTCGGCACCGCCGTACAGCAGGCGCGTCTGGTTGACTGCGGTCTCGGCGCTGCCGCCGGGCAGGTCGCCCGACCAGCCCTCGTGCGCGATCGCGGTGATCTTGCCGTCGCGCGTCGCGCCGATGCGGATGCGCTGGATCGTCGCCGGGCGGTGCGTGGTGTTGTTGATGATCAAGGGCCGCTGCAATGCGACCTTGACCGGCTGGCCTGCCGCCTTCGCGCCGAGCGCGGCGAGCAAGGCATCGGCGCGCACGAACAGCTTGCCGCCGAAGCCGCCGCCGATGAACGGCGAGATCAGGCGCACGTTCTGCTTCGGAATGCCGAGCGTGAGGGCAAGGTCGCCGACGCTCCAGTCGATCATCTGGTTCGCGGTCCACACCGTGACCTTGTCGCCTTGCCAGGCGGCGATCGACGCGTGCGGCTCCATCATCGCGTGCGACTGGTCGGGCGTCGTGTAGGTCGCGTCGAACCGGACCGGCGCGGCGGCGAACGCCGCGCCGAAGTCGCCGACCTTCGATTCGGGCGGGCCGCCGAACGCCATCGCCTTCGGCAGCTGGGCCGCGTCCTTCGCCGCGGCGAGGTCGAAGCGGCCCGGCTTGGGCGCGTAGGTGACGCGCACCAGATGCGCAGCAGCGCGGGCCTGCTCGAAGGTCTTCGCGACCACCAGTGCGATCGCCTGGTGGTAGTGCTCGATCGCCGGCCCGCCGAGGAGCGTCGCGGTGTTGAACTTGCCTTTGCCGAGCTTGCCGGCACTGCGCGCGGTCACGATCGTGATCACGCCGGGCGCGGCGCGCGCATCGGCGAGGTCCATCGAGGCGATCTCGCCTTTCGCGATGCCGGCACCGACGATGTAGCCGTAGGCCGCATCGGGCGCGACGTCGTGGCGCTCGTAGGCATAGCGCGCGGTGCCGGAGGTCTTGAGCGGGCCGTCGATGCGGTCGGTGGGCCGGCCGACGATCTTCAGCTGGTCGATCGGATTGGTGGTGGCGGGGGTGTCGAATTTCATCGCTCAGGCCTTCGCTTGGGTCAGGACCGCGCCGAGCGTGCGCTCGACCAGCGGCACCTTGAATGCGTTGTCGTGGGTCGGCTGCGCGCCGGCGAGCAGCCGCGCGGTCGCCGCCTTCGCGCCTTGCGGCAGCGCCGCGTCGGCGCCCTCGACGCGCCACGGCTTGTGCGCGACGCCGCCGAGCGCGACCTTGCCCGAGCCGTCGCGCTGCACGATCGCCGCGACCGAGATCAGCGCGAACGCATACGACGCGCGGTCGCGCACCTTGCGATAGATCTGCGTGCCGCCGGCCGGCCGCGGCAGGGTCACCGCGGTGATCAGCTCGTCGCGTTCGAGCGTGGTTTCGATCTGCGGCGTATCGCCCGGCAGGCGGTGGAAGTCGGCGATCGGGATCACGCGCGCGCGGCCGTCGGGCTTGACCGTCTCGACGTTCGCATCGAGAACGCGCATCGCGACCGCCATGTCGCTCGGGTGCGTCGCGATGCAGGCCTTGCTGCTGCCGACCACCGCATGCTGGCGGCTGTAGCCGCCGAGCGCGCCGCAGCCGCTGCCCGGCTGGCGCTTGTTGCACGGCTGCGCGGTGTCGTAGAAGTAGGCGCAGCGCGTGCGCTGCAGCAGGTTGCCGGCGGTCGTCGCCTTGTTGCGCAGCTGGCCCGAGGCGCCGGCCAGCAGCGCGCGCGACAGCACGCCGTAGTCGCGCCGCACGCGCTCGTCGGCGGCGAGGTCGGTGTTGCGCACCATCGCGCCGATGCGCAGCCCGCCGTCGGGCATCGGCTCGATCCTGTCGAGCGCGAGGCCGTTGACGTCGACCAGGTGGGCCGGCGTCTCGATCTGCAGCTTCATCAGGTCGAGCAGGTTGGTGCCGCCGGCGATGAACTTCGAGTTCGGATTGCGCGCGATGGCCGCGGCGGCCTCGGCCGGCGTGCGCGCGCGCTCGTAGGTGAACGGCTTCATGTGCGGCTCCCGGCGACCTCGGTGATCGCATCGACGATGTTCGAATAGGCGCCGCAGCGGCAGATGTTGCCGCTCATGCGCTCGCGCAGCTCGTCGGCCGAGAGCAAGGGGCGCGCGGTCAGGTCGGCGCTGACGTGGCTCGGGACACCGCGCTTCACCTCGTCGAGCATGCCGACCGCCGAGCAGATCTGCCCCGGCGTGCAGTAACCGCACTGGTAGCCGTCGTGCTTGACGAACGCGGCCTGCAGCGGATGCAGGCGGCCGGGAGCGCCGAGGCCTTCGATCGTCGTGACCTTGGCGCCTTCGTGCATCACCACGAGGGTCAGGCACGAATTGATGCGGCGGCCGTCGACGATCACGGTGCATGCACCGCACTGGCCGTGGTCGCAGCCCTTCTTGGTGCCGGTCAGCTGCAGGTGTTCGCGCAGCGCGTCGAGCAGGGTGGTCCGCGTGTCGACGTCGAGCGCGCGGGTCTGGCCGTTCACGTCGAACGAGACCTTCGCGGTCGGCACGGGGCCGGCCGGAGCCGGGGCCGCGGTCTGCGCCAACGACCCGGTTGGGGTGGTGGCGGTCGCCACCGAGGCGGCGGCGCCGACCTTCAGCAGGCCGCGTCGGGAGATCGTCAAATCGCAGGGTACGGGTTCCATGTCGCATTCCATCGGAAGGTTCGGATGTCCGGGGGCTCGGCGTTGTCGGCTCGGTCTGGCGGGTTGGGCGTTCGGCATCGTCAGGACGGGTGTTGGCAAATGCCGATCCACCCCGCGCTGGCCTCGCTGCCGATGGGTGCTGCGACGGGATCGGGCTGATTGGCGTGCCGATCGATCTGTCGATGGATTCATCGCCGTCGGGCGCCGACCAGCGGCGTTGTTCAGGCGCTTTCCGTTGCGGTCACGGCGCGTGCGCCGACGAGCCCGACGTCTCTGCCACGCCGACGCTGATCTCAAGCCGCCGCGGCCGCGCCCCGGCATCCGGCCCTGCAGCGAGATCGCTCAGCGCGACGCGCGCGGCACCGCGCCGGTACGGATTCGCCTCCTCACCGAACGGCAACGAGCGGCCGTCGAGCTGCAGCGCGTCGACGCCGCACCCCGCGCCGCGCACCCGATAGCGGATGTCGAAGCGCTGGCCGAGCAGCACGACCTCGACGCGCAGCCCGTCGAGCGCCGGCGGCAGCACCGGATCGATCAAGAGCGTTTCGGCCTCGAGCCGGAGGCCGAACAGGTACCGGACGATCAGGCTGAACAGGATGCCCGCGCCGCTCGAATAGACACGCCAGCCGCCGTCGAGAGCGATCGTGCCGAGGCCGACGCGCTCGTACTCGGCGCTCGCCTGGTAGCGGTCGGCAAAGGCGGCGTCGGAGCTCGAGTAGTAGCAGTTCGATTGGCGCAACGCGGCGCTCGGCACGAGCTCGCGCAGGCCGATCGGGTTGGCCTGGCAGAGCGCATGGAAGAAGCGCTCGGCGTCGCCGATGTGGGCCAGCGCCTGCGCGAAGCGCAGGTGCGCGTGCATGTACATCAGCCCGATCTCGCGGCCGAAGAAGGTCGCGCTTTCGGCGCGTTGGAAGTGGCGCTGCGGGCCGCCGTGGTAGTCGAGCGGCCGATCGAACAGGCGCGCGCCATCGGGGCCCATCAGGTGGTCGTCGATCAGGCGCAGGTGCTGCTGCAGCTGCGCGCGATCGAACAGGCCCTCGAGGATCGCGTGGATCATCGCGAGGATGCTGTAGCGCACGCCGGTCGTCGCATCGC
>JBDSAB010000044.1:0-5132 GCA_039922395.1 Caldimonas sp. | reverse complement strand
GCTTGGCGGAGGCCAGCTGGAACGCTTCACGGGCGAGCTCTTCGGGGACGCCGTTGATTTCATAGAGCACCTTGCCGGGCTGGATCTCAGCGACGTAGTACTCCGGATTGCCCTTGCCGTTGCCCATGCGGACTTCGGCGGGCTTCTGCGAAATCGGCTTGTCCGGGAAGATGCGGATCCAGATCCGGCCGCCACGCTTCACGTGACGCGAGATGGCGCGCCGCGCCGCCTCGATCTGGCGCGCGGTCAGGCGGCCGCGCTCGGTCGCCTTCAGGCCGAAGTCCCCGAACGACACGTTCGCACCACGCGTGGCGATGCCAGTGTTGCGGCCCTTCTGTTCCTTGCGATATTTTCTGCGTGCAGGTTGCAGCATTCTTATTCTCCCTTGCCTTCACCCTTGGCCGGCTCGGCACCGGGGGCAACAGCTTTGCGGACCCGCTTGACGGCAGGAACCTTCGGCGCGTCCGTCGCGGCGGCGCCAGCGGCTGGCGTCGTCGCCACATCGGCCGCGGAAGCCGGACGATCGGAAGCCATCGCCGGACGGGGACCGCGGTCAGCACCGGGACCACCCGGGCGGCCACGGCCACCCGGCGCACCCGGACCACCCGGGCGTCCACCAGGACGGCGGTTGCGCCGATCGTCCTCGGCACCTGGCGGCGTGACGATGCCCGGCGCTTCGCCGTTGGCCAGCCGGTCACCCCGGTAGACCCAGCATTTCACGCCGATGATCCCGTAGGTCGTCTTCGCTTCGGAGAACCCGTAGTCGATGTCGGCCTTCAGCGTGTGGAGCGGCACGCGACCTTCGCGGTACCACTCGCAGCGCGCGATCTCGATGCCGTTGAGTCGCCCCGACGACATCAGCTTGATGCCCTGCGCACCGAGGCGCATCGCGTTCTGCATCGCGCGCTTCATCGCGCGGCGGAACATGATCCGCTTCTCGAGCTGCTGCGTGATCGAGTCGGCGATCAGTTGCGCATCGATCTCGGGCTTGCGGACTTCTTCGATGTTGACCGCGACCGGCACGCCGAGTCGGCGCGTCAATTCGGCCTTCAGGTTCTCGATGTCCTCGCCCTTCTTGCCGATCACGACGCCCGGACGTGCCGAGAAGATCGTAATGCGCGCGTTCTTCGCCGGACGCTCGATCAGGATGCGCGAGACCGCGGCATTCTTCAGGCGCGCCTTCAGGAACTCGCGCACCTTCAGGTCTTCCGCCAGCATCGTCGCAAAGTTCTTGTTCGACGCGTACCAGCGCGACGACCAGTTGCGCGTGACGGGCAGGCGAAAGCCGGTCGGGTGAATCTTTTGTCCCATGTCTTGCCTTCTGCCTCTAGTTGCCGACGGTGATGTAGATGTGCGCGGTCGGCTTGCTGATGCGGTTGCCACGGCCCTTGGCGCGTGCCGAGAAGCGCTTCAAGGTCGCACCCTGCTCGACGTAGATGGTCTTGACCTTCAGCTCGTCGATGTCGGCGCCGTCGTTGTGCTCGGCATTCGCGATCGCGGACTCCAGGCACTTCTTGATGATGCCCGCGGCCCGCTTCTGCGTGAACGTCAGGATGTTCAGCGCCTGGTCGACCTTCTTGCCGCGTACCAGGTCGGCGACCAGCCGACCCTTGTCGGCCGACAGCCGAACCCCGCGAACGATTGAACGAGTTTCCATCGCCGTGTCCTTACTTCTTCGCAGCCTTCTTGTCGGCCGGGTGACCCTTGAACGTCCGGGTCAGCGCAAACTCGCCGAGCTTGTGCCCGACCATCTGGTCCGTGACATACACCGGCACGTGTTGCTTGCCGTTGTGCACCGCGATCGTGACGCCGATGAAATCGGGCAGGATCGTCGAGCGGCGCGACCAAGTCTTGATCGGCTTCTTGTCCTTCGTCGCGGAAGCCTTCTCGACCTTCGCCGCCAGGTGGTGGTCGACGAACGGGCCCTTCTTGAGCGAGCGGGTCATGCCACTCTCCTTACTTCTTGCGACGCGCGACGATCATCGTCTGCGTGCGCTTGTTGTTGCGCGTCCGATAGCCCTTCGTCAGCGTGTTCCACGGTGACACCGGGGCCTGGCCCTCACCGGTGCGGCCTTCGCCGCCGCCATGCGGGTGATCGACCGGATTCATCGCGACGCCGCGCACAGTCGGGCGGATGCCCATCCAGCGCTTCACGCCGGCCTTGCCGAACTGGCGCAGGCTGTGTTCCTCGTTCGAGACCTCGCCGATCGTGGCGCGGCAGTCGATGTGGATCTTGCGGACTTCACCGGAGCGAAGCCGCATCTGCGCGTAGGTCCCTTCGCGCGCCAGCAGCGTCACCGCGGTGCCCGCTGACCGCGCGATCTGCGCGCCCTTGCCCGGAAGCATCTCGACGCAGTGGACGATCGAGCCGACCGGGATGTTGCGGATCGGCAGCGTGTTACCGGCCTTGATCGGCGCCTCGGCGCCCGACAGGATGGTTGCACCGACCTCGAGGCCGCGCGGCGCGATGACGTAGCGACGCTCGCCGTCGGCATAGCAGACGAGCGCGATATGGGCGCTGCGGTTCGGGTCGTACTCGATGCGCTCGACCTTCGCCGGAATGCCGTCCTTGTTGCGCACGAAATCGACGACACGGTAGTGGTGCTTGTGACCACCGCCCTTGTGGCGGATCGTGATGTGGCCGTTGTTGTTGCGGCCGGCGTTCTGCATCTGCGGCTCGAGCAGGGCGGCCTCGGGCCGGCCCTTGTAGAGGTGCGGATGCACGACCTTCACGACCGCACGGCGGCCGGGCGAAGTCGGCTTGACTTTGACGACGGGCATTACGCGCCCTCCCCGGAGAAGTTGAGCTCCTGACCGGCCTTCAGCGAGACGTACGCCTTCTTGACGTGGTCGCGGCGGCCGATCGAGCGTCCGAATTTCTTGACCTTGCCCTTCTGCACCACGGTCTGGACCGATTCGACGTCGACCTTGAACATCAGCTCGACGGCGGCCTTGATCTCCGGCTTGGTCGCGTCGCGAAGAACCTTGAAAGTGACCTGATTCTGCTTCTCGGAGACCAGCGTCGCCTTCTCGCTGACGATCGGCGCGACCAGCACTTGCGAAAGGCGGCCCTCGGTGTGCTTCGGACGCGGCGCCGCATTGCTGACCGGCTTGGCGACGGCCTTCTTCGCGACCTTCGCAGGTTTGGCTGCTGCCGGCTGGGCGGTCTTCACGGCCGCGGTTTTCGCGCCCTTGGCCGCCTTGGCCGGTGCTTCTTGCTTGGCGGGTGCCGTGCTCATGTGAGCATCTCCTTCAGTTGCTCCATCGCGCCGCGCGTCACGAGCACCTTCTTGTAGTGCACGAGCGACAGCGGATCGGCGTAGCGCGGTTCGACGACCAGCACGTTCGCGAGGTTGCGCGACGCCAGCATCAGGTTGTCGGCCATCTGGTCGGTGATGACCAAGACCGAGTCGAGGCCCATCGCCTTGAACTTCTGCGCCAGCTGCTTGGTCTTGGGCGAATCGACGGTCAACGAGTCGACGACCGCGAGCCGACCTTCACGGGCGAGCTGCGAAAAGATCGCCGCCATGCCGGCGCGGTACATCTTCTTGTTGACCTTCTGCGTGAAGTTCTCGTCCGGGCTGTTCGGAAAAATCCGACCGCCTCCGCGCCACAGTGGCGACGACGTCATACCGGCACGCGCGCGGCCGGTGCCCTTCTGGCGCCACGGCTTCTTCGTCGAGTGCTTGACCTCGGCGCGATCGAGCTGTGCTCGCGTGCCTTGGCGTGCGTTGGCCTGGAAGGCCACGACGATCTGGTGGACCAGCGCTTCGTTGTAGTCGCGGCCGAACAGCGTGTCCGGTGCATCGACCTTCGACGTCGCCTGGCCCTGCTCATTGAGGAGTTCGAGCTGCATCAGTTCGCTCCTTTCGCGGCTGACTTGGCCGGTGCCTTGACGGCCGGCCGCACGACCACGTGGCCGTTCTTCGCACCAGGAACCGCACCGCGCACCAGCAGCAGCTGGCGCGCTTCGTCGATGCGCACGATGTCGAGGTTCTGCGTCGTCTTCGTCACGTTGCCGAGCTGGCCCGACATCTTCTTGCCCGGGAACACCCGACCGGGGTCCTGCGCCATCGAGATCGAGCCCGGCACGTTGTGCGAACGGCTGTTGCCGTGCGAGGCGCGCTGCGACTTGAAGTTGTGGCGCTTGATCGTTCCGGTGAAGCCCTTGCCGATCGACGTGCCCTGCACGTCGACGAGCTGGCCGACCGCGAACACGCCGACAGGGATCTGGGCGCCCGGCTTGTAGCCTGCGGCCACATCGGCCGGCACACGAAATTCCTTCAAGACTTCACCAGCTTCGGCGCCGGCCTTCGCGAGGTGCCCGGCTTCGGGCTTCGACACGCGGGAGGCCTTGCGCTCGCCGAACGCCACCTGCAGAGCGCTGTAGCCATCGGCTTCGGCCGTCTTGATTTGGGTGACGCGGTTGTTGGACACGTCCAGTACCGTCACGGGGATGGCATCACCGTCGTCGGTGAAGATGCGCATCATGCCCACCTTGCGGCCCAGCAACCCCAGGCGTTCGCCCGGATTCGAGGTCGTCATTGATGTTCTCCAGCCTCGATGGGAGGCCTTTGTTTCACAAACCCGACAACGATTGGCCGGGCTCTGGATTCGGCAAGCCGCATGAGGCTTGCCTGTTGCCGCCCCGCTGCGCTAGGGCGCAGTCTTCAGGCGGACAACGAAGAATTTACGGGAACCGAGGAGTATAGCAGCGCTCGTCAAGCCTCGCGCAACCGACTACCCAGCGACGCCCTATTGCAGCTTGATCTCGACGTCGACGCCCGCCGGCAAGTCGAGCTTCATCAGCGCGTCGACCGTCTTGTCGGTCGGATCGACGATGTCCATCAGGCGCTGGTGGGTGCGGATCTCGAACTGGTCGCGCGAGGTCTTGTTGACGTGCGGCGAACGCAGGATGTCGAAGCGCTGCATGCGCGTGGGCAAGGGCACCGGGCCCTTGACGATGGCGCCCGTGCGCTTGGCGGTATCGACGATCTCGAGCGCCGACTGATCGATCAGGCGATAGTCGAAGGCCTTCAGGCGGATGCGGATTTTCTGGCTTTGCATGATGTTTTCCAAAGAACGATGCGGTCGTTGACCGCTAACTTCTATCAAAAGCCGGGGCGCCTACT
>JBDSAB010000043.1:0-7095 GCA_039922395.1 Caldimonas sp. | reverse complement strand
TCGAGTTGTCGTGCACGCCGTCGCCGCCGCGCGAATTGCCGACGATGTCGTTGTTGAGATCGGCCTGCACGCGCCAGCCCTGCGCCTTCGCGTGGTCGACCAGCACCTTGCCGCCGAGCAGGCCCTGTTCTTCGCCCGACAGCGCGGCGTAGACCAAGGTTGCGCGAAAGCGATGGCGCGACAGCACGCGCGCCGCTTCGATGACCGCCGCGACGCCCGATGCGTCGTCGTTCGCGCCGGGCGCGTCGCTGGTCGCATCCATGATGTCGCTGGCGCGCGAGTCGAGGTGGCCGGTGATCACGAGGACGCGCTGCGGGTCATCGGTGCCGCGCTGGATGGCGACCACGTCGACGACCTCGGTCGGTCGCGGCAGGCGCGGACCGGTGAAGGTCTGGGACGGCGTGATGACCTCGAGGCAGCCGCCGCAGTCGCGTCCGATCGTCGCGAAGCGCGCCTGCACCCAGCGTCGCGCCGCGCCGATGCCGCGTACGTCGGACACGGTGTCGGAGAGCGTGTGGCGCGTCCCGAAGCCGACCAGGCGCTCGATCGTCGCGCGCAATTCGCCGGGCTGCACCATGTCGGCCAGCTCGCGCAGCGGCGCCGGCGTCGGTTGCGCGAAAACGGGGAAGAAGACGGCGCCGAGCACCAGCGCCACCGAACTGTGGAGAACCGAGCGCGCGTGCCGCGCTGCCGCCACCGTCACAGGTTCTCCGCGTACATCCGGTTCCAGGTCGGGCTGATGATCAGCTGGTTGATGCACACGTGCGGCGGCAGGCTGGCGATGAAGCGGATCGTCTGCCCCATGTCGTCGGGCTGCAGCATGCGCGCGCGGTCCTGCGGGCTCGGCGGCACCGGCCGGCGGTCCATGATCGGCGTCGCGACTTCGGCGGGGCAGAGTGCACACGCGCGGATGCCGTTCGTGCACTCCTCCATGTTGATCGTCTCGGTCATCGCGGTGACCGCATGCTTGCTGCCGTTGTAGGCCGCGCCGGTGAACTTGGCATGAAAGACGCCGGCCCACGACGACACGTTGATGATCAGGCCGTCGCGTTGCTTCCGCATCGCCGGCAACACGGCAAGCGTCGTGTAGAACGAGCCGTCGAGGTTGATCCCGACGACGCTGCGCCAACCTTCGACCGACTGGTCTTTCCACATGCGCTTCGGCGTGTTGAGGCCGGCGCTGTTGAGGAGGATGTCGATCCGGCCGTGACGCGCCAGGATGGCGTCGGCGGTGCGCTTCACGGCCTCGGCGTCGGCCACGTCGAGCACCTCGACCTCGGCCTGTCCGCCATCGCCGCGGATCCGTTCGGCCGCTTCCGCGAGCACGTCGGCGCGGCGGCCCGACATGACGACCGTGGCACCACCGGCCGCCAGCGCGCGCGCGCCGGCCAGGCCGATGCCGGTGCCCGCGCCGGTGATCCAGACGACCTTGCCGTTCAGCTTGCTCATGGTGTCAGCTCCGTGCTCATTCGACCTTGGCGCCGGACGAGATCACCACCTTCTCCCACTTGGCGGTCTCGGCGGCGATGACCTTGCCGAAGTCTTCCGGCGTGCCGGCGATCGGCTTGCCGCCGAGCTCGGCGAGGCGATCGCGCATCTTCGGGTCGGCGAGCGCGCGATTGATCTCGGCGTTGACCTTGTCGATGACGTCGCGCGGCGTGTTCTTCGGCATGCCGATGCCGAACCAGGCCGTCGCCTCATAGCCTGGGACCGTCTCGCCGACCGTCGGCACCTGCGGCAGCGACGGTTCGCGCTGCTCCGACGTGACGCCGAGCGGACGCAGCTTGCCGCCCTTGATGTGGGCGATCGACGACGGCAGGTTGTCGAACAGCACATGCACCTGGCCGCCGATCAGGTCGACCAGTGCCGGGCCAGCGCCCTTGTACGGCACGTGGACCATGTCGCAGCCGGTCATCGACTTGAAGAGCTCGCCCGACAGGTGCACCGACGTGCCGCTGCCCGACGACGCCATGTTGATCTTGCCCGGGTTGGCCTTGCAATAGGTGATGAACTCCTGCACGGTCTTGACCGGCAGCGAGTTGGTGACCTCCATCACGTTCGGCGTTCGCACGATCCCGGCGACCGGCGCGATGTCGCGGATGAAGTTGAAGGACAGGCTCTTGTAGAGCGTCGCGTTGATCCCGTTGGCCGGGTTGACGAGCAGCATCGTGTAGCCGTCGGGCGGCGCGTTGACGACCGCTTCGACCCCGATGTTGTTGCCGGCGCCCGGCTTGTTCTCGACGACGAAGGGCTGGCCCATCTTCTCGGTCAGCCACTGCGCGACGATGCGCGCGAGCACGTCGGTCGTGCCGGCCGGCGGATACGGCACGATCCAGCGGACCGGCTTGGTCGGGTAGTCCGCTGCATGCACGGATCCCAGGGCACCGATGGCCGCGAACGCAGCCACCGCACAAACGCGAGCGATTCGAATCACAGTGTCCCCTCGTTGATGGTCGGCGCTCCAGACGCGCGTCCGGCAGGCACCGGGCGTGTTCTAGCCCGTCCGGACTTGCGCCGCAAGTCTGGCGATCGACGATTGCAAACCGTTGCAGGGTGGTGACGGCGGTCCCGGAAAATGACCGGATGCCGTTCATTTCTCTCCTACGAGGGCGGGCAGCCCGCACGCTGGCCGCCGGCGTCGCTGCCGCGGTCCTCGGCGTTGGGTGCGCCGTTCCGCATGCACCCGTCGACAGCTATGAGTCGTTCGACTCGAGCACGACCTTCTCGCGCACCTACGCCGCGCGCGAGGCGCAGGCCTGCGAAGCGGCGCGCCGCACGTTGCTCAGCCAGGGCTACGTCATCAGCATCGCCGTGAAAGACCAGGTGCGCGGCCGCAAGATCTTCCAGCCCGCGCCGGAGACGCATGTCGAAGTCGAATTCAACGTCGTCTGCGCGCGGGACGGTGCGTCCGGGGCGCGGACGATCGCCTTCGTGAATGCGGTCCAGGAACGCTTCGCGCTGAAGAAGAGCCGCGATTCGGCCAGCGTCGGCGTCGGCGCGTTCGGTTCGCTTTCAGTGCCGTTCACCGGCAGCGACGATTCGCTCGTCAAGGTCGCCAGCTCGACGGTCACGAGCGCGCGCTTCTACGACCGCTTCTTCCAATTGCTCGAGCGCTACCTGGCCGGCGACCCGGGCCAGCCGATCGGCGCGCTCGGCGAGCCGCCGGAGATCGAGGCGCCGGCACCGGCCGCATCCCAGCCAACCAAGCCCGTGCGCGCACCCTAGCGGCCGGCTGGCCGAGCACGCTGTCACGGATCGAGCGGGACGGCGATCACGGCGGTCGGCCGCAGCGTCTCAGGGTCCTTCACCGTGCCGTCGGGCTGGTACTGGCCGACATGCGTGTTGGCGAGCACCTGGATCGCGCCCCCCACGATGGCACCGGTGGTGGGCTCGGCGAATTCCGGATGGTGATGCGACTGCAGCACGGCGAGGCCGACGACGCGCTGACCGTCCGGATCCAGGCGGATGCGGATCACGCGTCCCGGATTGGTGCTGTTCTGGACGCCGACCAGATCGCCGCGGTACCAGTACAGCCCGTCGATGCCGCCGGTGACGACGCTGTCCGGCTGATCGAGGCGCTTTACCGCGCCGTCGCGCGGGTCGATGCGCCCGATGCCGGTGGTCAAGGTGACGAACAGCGCGCCGTTCGGTGCAGCCGCGATGCCGTTCGCGCCGCGCGCTGCCGCCGGCGTTCCGAACGGCGTCAGCACAGCTTCGCCCGGCCGCATCCGGAACAGAGAGCTGGCTTCCGAATCGGTCGCGTACAGCGTGCCATCGGGCGCGACCGCGACGTCGTTGAGCTGCTTTGCCGCCGGGGCATCGTGGCGCGAGACGAGGCGTCCGGTGCGCAAGTCGTACCGGAGCACGGCGTTGCGGCGTTCGATCTTCGCGCTGTCCTCGAAGCCGTTGGTGCTGACGGCGAACAGCGCCCGGCCAGGTGCATCGACGGTCAACCCGAGCACGACGTCGAGCTTGTGGGCGGGTTGCGAGAAGTCGCGTGCCGGCCCGCGTCCGTCGGTGACGACGATCTTGCGCTGGGTCAGGCTGCCGAGGTAGTAGCGTTTGTCGACCGGGTCGAATGCGATGCCTTCGGGCAGCAGGCGGGCATCGTTCAGGCGGAATGCGACGGGCGCGTTCGACGTGCGGACCTCGTCGGCGGCCAGCCGGTCGCGCAGCGCCTGGAACTCGGGGTCAATCCACAACGAATCGAAGCCGGTGCCGCGCGCGGGGACGATGCCGAGCCGGCGCCCGACCAAGGTCTTCAGCTCGGCCAGTGCCGCGTCGCGCTCGCCGAGCATCGTGTGCGCGACCGCCTGGTAGTAGGCGAGGAGGCCGTCGCCGGGGCGCTCGACGCGCAGGGCGCGCACGCGGCCGAGGCTCGCACGCGCGGCGGCCGCGGCGTCATCGGCCACCTGCGCCGGCAACGGCGGGTGGACGAGCAGGGCGGCGATGAGGGCAGCGGCGCGAAGCCGGCGGGATGCGACGGTGCCGACCTGGCGGGCAATGGCGGTGGCTGGGTTCATGCCGCATCTTCTCCGCCGTGGGTGCGGTGCGGGTGCATTCCGAGGTCAGGAATCCGCCGTCCGTCGCATCGGTGGTTCGCCGGTGTGGGCAGCCGCCGATTGGGCAACGACACCCAGCCGTCGTGCCAGTTCATCGAACAGCTGGCGATGGCGCTGGAACGCGGACTTCGCCTCGGCCACGACGGCGTCGGCGTCGGACAGCGCGGACCGATCGAGAGCGTCTCTGAAGCGCGCCGCGAGCCTGGCGACGCCTGGCACCGCATCGAAGTCGTAGAACGCAGTGCCCGGGCCCGCCGGAAGCTGCAGTGCATCGCGCACGATGCGGCGCAGCAGTTGCCCGCCGTTCAGATCGCCGAGATAACGCACATAGGCGTGTGCCACCAGCAATTCCGGCGCGTGACGGTCGAGGTGCGCCAAACGGTCGACGTAGTCGATCGTTGCAGGCTCGAGCGGCCGACCAGCGTCCTCCGCGACGCCGGGATCCAGTGCCGCAATGTCAGCTGCCAGCGCAGGGACGCGGGCCAGCGCATCGAGATCGAACAGTGCCACTGCGGGGTGCGTCGCATGGTGCTGCAGCGCCGGCTCCAGCCCCGCGTAGATCGCTTGCAGGTTGCGCAGCAGCGCCAGGTAGGCGTGCCGGTCGAGCCGACCGCGCAGCAATGCCGCGATCAAGGTGCTGCGTTCGACGTCGACGTGCAGCGGGCGGGTCTCGACCTTCAACCGTTCGGCAAGACTCAACGGCGGGGGCTTTCGAGACGTTGCATCGTGCCGATCATAAGCAGGCCGGCGGGCGCTGCAGATCTCCGGCATCGAAGGCAGATTGCGATATGGGATGCACGGATCTCGGCTTCGCTTCCTGAGGGATGCGGCGCGCAAAAACGTGCGATTTTCCCAGTTGGGCCGCCGCCGTCGGCCTGGCGCGCAAAGACTTCAAGTTGTTCTCCGGCCGTCCGATACAGCACCGGTACCTTTCAAGGTTGCGACATCGTCTTTGTCAGCGGTGGCACGTCCGGATTGCTTCGATCCGGAGCCGGTCGCCGCGTAAAGGGAAGTTCATGGGGGCCTCGCCCGTTCGGTTTGCTTTGCTTGCGATCGCACTGCTGCTGTGTCTGTACCTGCCGCATGTCGCGCTGGATATGGTGCGCCGCGCCCGCACGAACCGCCACGCCCGTCCCTGGGGCTGGGTCATGGGCGGCGCGGTCTCGTGGGGCACCAGCCTGTGGGCCGCGCTCCTCTTCACCCTCCTCGCCCGCCACGGCGGGTTCGCGCTCACGCACGATCCGGCCCTGTTGATCGCCTGCTGGCTTGTGTCGGTCGGCACCGCGTTCGGCGTGTTCGCCGCGGCTTCCGTCACGCTTGCCGACTGGCGCGGCTGGCTCGGCATCAGCGCCGGCCTCGCGTTCGGCCTGAGCACGGTCGTCTGTCTGTTGCTGGTCTCGCTGCAGCCCGTCAATCCGTGGGCCTGGCTCTGGGTGCAGTCGTGGATGCTGTCGCTGTCGGTGCTGGCGTCCAGCGCGCTGCTGGTCTGCTTCATCATGTCGAGCGAAGGCCTGCTGCGCCTCAAGCCGTGGCAGGTCAAGCTGACGCCGTTCCTCGCTGCCGGCGCCCTGATGACGATGCTGTTCGAGGCGGTCAATGACGAGGTGTCGTCCGGCGCCGCGCCGACGCTCGCCGGTCTGCCGACCACGCATGCGGCGCTGCTGGCCGGGGTCGCCTCGATCCTGGCGCTCGCGGTGACGCGCTTCATGTCGCGCATCGAACGCCACCTCGTCGATCGCGCCGACGGCCTCGAGCAGTCGCTCCGCAAGGCCAATTCCGACCTGCAGAAGATCGCCTACTTCGACGCGCTGACCAAGCTGCCGAACCGGCTGGTGTTCGAGGACAAGCTGCTCGCCGCCGTCGGACGTGTCGACCAGGTCAAGTCGCGCCTGGCGGTGCTGTTCATCGACCTCGACGGCTTCAAGCCGATCAACGACTCGTTCGGCCACAGCAGCGGCGACGCGGTGCTGCGCCAGGTCGGCGAGCGCCTGCGCAGCCTGTCGCGCTCGGCCGACACGATGGCGCGCGTCGGCGGCGACGAATTTCTGATGCTGCTCGAAGGCGATGCGGACGAGCAGAGCGCGGCGCAGGTCGCGACCCGCATGCTCGCAACCTTGAGCGAGCCGTACTCGATCGGCAGCCGCGAGGTCGCCGTGTCGGCCTCGATCGGCATCGTCTTCTATCCCGACGGTGGGTCGCAGGCCAAGCTGATCGCGCGCGCCGATGCCGCGATGTACGCGGCAAAGCGTTCGGGCGGCGCCTGCTACTGCTTTTTCGAACCGAGCATGGAGGCCGATGCGCACGACCAGCTCGACCTGCAGCGCGATCTGCGCCTCGCGCTCGAGAACAAGGAGCTCGAGCTGTTCTACCAGCCGAAGGTCGACGCGCAGACCGGCAAGGTCACGGCCGCCGAGGCGCTGCTGCGCTGGAAGCATCCGAAGCGCGGAATGATCGGCCCGGCCACGTTCATTCCGGTTGCCGAGCGCTTCGGCCTGATCGGCTCGCTCGGCAACTGGGTCATCGAGGACGCCTG
>JBDSAB010000042.1:0-6281 GCA_039922395.1 Caldimonas sp. | reverse complement strand
TGTCGGTGGTGCGCGACATCACCGAGCGGCGCGTCCGCGAGCGCGAGCTGCAGCGCAGCGAGGCGCGCCTGCGGGCGACCGTCGAGGCCGCGTTCGACTGCATCATCGGGATGGACGACGCCGGCCGCATCATCGAGTTCAACGCTGCCGCCGAGCGCGTGTTCGGGCACCGCCGCGACGCGGTGCTCGGCCGCGATCTCGCTGCGGTGATCATCCCGGCGCGCCTGCGCAGCGGCCACTCCGACGGCCTGGCGCGTTATGCGAAGACCGGCCACGGACCGTACATCGGCCGCCTCGTCGAGACCGTCGCGGTGCGCGCCGACGGCACCGAGTTTCCGGTCGAGCTCGCGATCAGCGTCGCCGCGGCCAAGGACGGCAACATCTACGTCGGGCACCTGCGCGACATCACCGCGCGGCGCCAGAACGAGGTCCAGCGCGCGGAGCTCGAGAACCAGTTGCGCCAGGCCCAGAAGATGGAGGCGATCGGCCAGCTGACCGGCGGCATCGCGCACGACTTCAACAACATCCTGACCAGCGTGACCGGCTATGTCGTGCTGGCGACCGAGCGCGCGCAGGCGCTCGGCGAGGCGACGATCGTGCGCCAGCTCGAGCAGGCCCACATCGCGGCACAGCGGGCGCGCGATCTGATCTCGCAGATGCTCGCGTTCGCGCGCCGCCAGCGCGGCGTGCGGCGCCCGCTGCGGCTCGCCGCCGAGCTGCGCCAGTCGGCCCAGTTGCTGCGCTCGACCCTGCCGAGCTCGATCGACCTCTGCACCGAGCTCGACGACGCGACGCCGGCGGTGCTGTCGGACTCGGTGCAGATCGAGCAGGTGCTGTTCAACCTCTGCATCAATGCGCGCGATGCGATCACCGGCTCGGGCACGGTGAAGATCGGGTTGCGCACCGCCGTGCTGAGCGGCGTCTGCGCATCTTGCAAGGCGTCGGTCAACGGCCGCTGGGCGGTGCTGTCGGTCGCCGACACCGGCAGCGGCGTGCCGCCCGCGGTGCGCGAGCGCATGTTCGAGCCGTTCTTCACCACCAAGGAGGTCGGCCGCGGCTCCGGCATGGGCCTCGCGATGGTCCACGGCATCGTGCACGACCACGGCGGCCACCTGCTGGTCGATCCGGCCGAGCCGACCGGCACCGTGTTCCGCGTGCTGCTGCCGCTCGCGACGGCGAACGGCGGCGAAGCCGCCGTGGCCGGCAAGGTGGAGCCCGCGTCGGCCGATCGCCTGAAAGGCCGCGTGCTGCTGGTCGAGGACGAGGCGATGGTCGCCGCGTTCATGTCGGAGCTGCTCGCCGGCTGGGGCCTCGAGGTCGAGCACTGCACCGACCCGCACGCGGCCGAGCGTCGCCTCGGCGAACGCGCGGCCGCCATCGACCTGCTGCTGACCGACCAGACCATGCCCGGCATGACCGGACTCGCGCTCGCCCAGCGCGCCGCAGCGCTGCGGCCCGGCCTGCCGGTGCTGCTCTATACCGGCTTCGGCGAAGGGCTCGACGAGGCCGACCTCACGCGCTCGGGCGTGCGGACGCTGCTGCGCAAGCCGGTCGACCGCGAAAGCCTGCGCTCGGCGCTGCGGGAGGCGCTGCCGGCTTGAGCGGCCATTGCAGCGCAGCAGCCAGCAAAGCCAGTGCCATGTCGGCGAGCCACAGCGGCGTGTAGCTGCCGGTGTGTTCGACCGCGATGCCGCCGAGCCAGGCGCCGGCAAAGCTGCCGACCTGGTGGACCAGCATGATCGCGCCGAGCAGCGCCGACAGCCGCTGCACGCCGAAGTGGCGCTTCAGCAGCTCGGCGGTCGGGGGCAGCGCGGCCATGTAGGTGGCGCCCATCGCGACCGCGAACAGCAGCAGGACCCACGGTGACGGCGGCACCGCCAGAAACAGCGCGACCGAGACGGCGCGCATCGTGTAGATTGCCATCAGCAGCGGCGCGCTGGCATAGCGTCGCATCAGCACGCCGATGCCGATGCTGCCGGCCATGTTGGCCGCGCCGGCGAGCGCCAGCCAGCCGCCCGAGAACGCGGTCGACAGGCCGCACCGCTCGATCACGCCGGGCATGTGGATGCTCAGGAAGGCGACGTGGAAGCCGCAGATGCCGAAGCTCGCAGCGACCAGCCAGAAGCGGTGGTCGCGCAGCGCCCCGTCGGTCGCCTGCTGCGCCGCCGCCGGTGAAGCCTTCGGGTCACGCGCGCGCGGCTTGAACGACTGCGAGAGCGGCAACGCGAACAGCGCCAGCGCGGCGATGCCCCAGAGCGCGGCGACCCAGCCCTCGCGGCCGATCAGCAGCGTGACGAGCGGCGCGAACAGCAGCTGGCCGGCCGGGCCGCCGGCGCCGACGATGCCGCTCGCGAGGCCGCGTTCGTCGGACGGCGCACGTCGGCAGCGCGAGGCCGGCGGCGAGTTGCCCGACCGCGGCAGCGAGGCTGATCTGGGCCATGCCGAGACCGGTCGCGGTGTTGATCGGCGACAGGAACAGGCCGAACGAGGCGCGGCTGCCGGCGATCAGCGCCGTCAGCGCCGTCGCCGCGGCCGTGATCTTCCATTGCGGTGCCTTCATGGACCGTATTCCATCGATCTGCCGACGCCGCTGCGCACGCGGGTCGCCTCGGCCTGGTGCCAGGCCTCCGCGAGGTACGAATCGAACTCGCTGCGATGCAGTCCGAGGTCGCGCAGCGCATGGGTGTCGAGCGTGTCGAGCTCTTCGTGGGCCCGGGCCCGTGCGCGCCGCTCGGCGACCGCGAGCTGCAGCCACTGCAGGCCGGCGACGAGGCGATGAATGGCAGCCTCGACTCCGGCGAAGCGCACGGGTGCGACGGCGCGGGTGGTATTCGATTTCATGACGGATCTCCGATGTCGATGCGGATGGCCGCGCCGAGCGCAGCCGATCTCTTTACGGGTCAGGCAGCCATTGGCTGCGCCGGCGGGTTGGGCACCGCGTAAGTCAGCGGCGCGAGCGCGTCCTGGATGCGCAGCATCTGCGCGCTCGTGACCATCGCCGCGAGCACCTTCTGGAAGCGCGGCTCGAGCACGCCCGAGACGATGTACTGCCAGCGGTACGCCTTCAGCACGGTGTCGCGCACCTGCTGCATCCGGTACGCGCTGAGCGGCGGCTCGAGCGACGCCAGGAAGTAGCCGGCATCGGCATTCGCCTGCGCCTGCAGGATGCCGTCGACCGCGCCGACCAGCGCGATCAGGTCGTCGACTGCGGCGTCGCGCTCGGCCGGCGACAGCTTCGCGTCCTCGCGCTGCCACTCGAGTTCGTCGAGCACCGCGTGCTGCGACTCCTCGCGCCAATGGAACAGGAAGACGTCTTTCCAGAGCTCCGAGAGGGTCTCGTCGTGCTCGATGCTGGCGCGGTAGTGGGCCAGCACGAAGAGCTCGATGTGGCAGGTCAGCGCCAGCACGGCCCAGGTCGACTTGCCGAGCACCGCGCTGGCGACGGCGCTCGGCTCGGCGACACGCACATAGCCGGGCTTCATCTGCTCGGCCATCATCTCGTCGATGCGGCGGAACAGCGCCTGGTGCTTCAGCTCTTCGTCGGTGAAGCGGACGATGGCCTCGAACGCGGTCTGGTCGCCGAGCGCGTGCTCGCCGCCGATCTGGAGCATCTTGGCGGCGATGAAGCGCTCGACCAGGCCGAACAGGTTCGCGTAGGTACGACCCTGCACCTGGCTCAGCGCGCGGCTCTCGGTCGCGCCCAGGAACGGGAGCTCGTCGACAAGCGAGAGGCCGCACGGCAAAAAGGTCTTGGAGAAGTCGAAGGCCCGGCCACGGATCACGTCGCGTTCGATCTCCCAACGCACGCGCTTGGAAATCTCGATGACCTTGGCATAGCGATTCGTGGTGGACGGAGAGGCGGTGGCGTTCATGGTGCTTTCCTTTGTCGATGCGTCCCGGCGTGATGCCTTGGAACGTGCGAGCAGTGTCGGAAGCGCCGGTAACCGGCACGCGTCTTGCGACGTATCGCGTGTTATCGTTTTGTATCGAGATGACCTCGACCGCACGATCTCCGCAACCCATGGATGGCAGCGCCAGCCTGCTGATCGTCGACGACGACCCGGGCGTCCGGGCCATGCTGCTGGAGTACCTCGCAGGCCAGCGCTACGCGGTGCGGGCCGCCGGCAACGGCACCGAGATGCGCGCCGAGATCGAGCGCGATCTGCCCGACCTGATCCTGCTCGACATCCGCATGCCGGGCGAAGACGGCCTGACACTCGCGCGTTACCTGCGCGAGCGCTACGACGTCGGCATCATCATGGTCACCGCGTCGGGTGACGTCGTCGACCGTGTCGTCGGCCTCGAGATCGGCGCCGACGACTACGTCGCCAAACCGTTCGACCCGCGCGAGCTGCTGGCCCGCGTCAAGAGCGTGCTGCGGCGGATGCAGGGACGAGAGGGTGAGACCGGCCAGGGCCACGACGACGCAGCGCCTGCCGCGGAGCCCGGCCCCGACGCATCGCCGGCCAGCGCAGCGCGCGTGCGCTTCGGCCGCTGCCGGCTCGACACCGGGGCGCGCCGGCTGTTCGAGGAGGACGGCCAGGAGATCGCGATGACCGCGATGGAGTTCGACCTGCTGAAGGTCTTCCTCGCCAACCCGAACCGCGTGCTGTCGCGCGACCAGCTGCTGCAGCGCACGCGCAACCGCGAGTGGGAGCCGTTCGACCGCTCGATCGACATCCGCATCGGCCGGCTGCGCCGCAAGATCGAGCCCGATCCGCTGGGCGAACCGCGCTGCATCCGCACCGTGCGCAACGCCGGCTACATGTACGTGCCGCAGTAGTCCGGTTCAGCGCTGGCGCGGGTCGAGCGCGTCGCGCAAGCCGTCGCCGAGCAGGTTGAACGACAGCACCAGCAGGAAGATCGAGAGGCCCGGCCAGATCGCCATCCAGGCCGCGTTGTCGACATAGTTCTTCGCGGTGTTCAGCATGCTGCCCCAGCTCGGCGCCGGCGGCTGCTGGCCGAGGCCGAGGAACGACAGGCTCGCCTCGGCGATCACCGCGGCGGCGATCGCGAGCGTCGCCTGCACGATCAGCGGCGCCGCGATGTTCGGCATCACATGGCGCAGCGCGATCCGCAGCGGCGGGTTGCCGACCGCGCGCGCCGCCTCGATGTAGTCCTCGACCTTGACGTTGATGACCTGGGCCCGCGTCAGGCGCACGAAGATCGGCGTCGCCGAGACGCCAATCGCGATCATCGCGTTGGTCAGGCTCGGGCCGAGGAACGCGGCCAGCGCGATCGCGAGGATCAGGAAGGGGCAGGCCAGGAACGCGTCCGTGATGCGCGAGATCAGCGCGTCGACCGCGCCGCCGATGAAGCCGGCCGCAAGCCCGATCGGCACGCCGAGCAGCAGCGAGATCGAGACCGAGACGACGCCGGCGAGCAACGACGCGCGCGTGCCCCAGACCACGCGCGACAGCACGTCGCGGCCGATCTCGTCGGTGCCGAACCAGTGCGCCGCCGACGGCGCCTTGCGGACCGCGCTCCAGCTCGTCTCGATCGGGTCGTGCGGCGCGATCCACGGCGCGAAGACGGCGAGCGCGATGAACAGCAGCACGACGACGAGTCCGAGCATCGCGCCGCGCCGCCGGCGCAGGCGCCGCCAGGCGCGCTGCCAAGGGCCGGCTTCGCGGTCGGTTCGGCGCCCGGTCGGCAGCGGCGTGCGCGGCGGCGCCGGCGGCGGCATGCCGAAGGCATCGCCGTCCGCGATCGGCGCGCTTCCCGAGGCCGGCATCACGGCCGCCATGCTCAGCTCCGCAGGCGCGGATTGACCGCGAAGTAGGCCAGGTCGGCGAGCAGGTTCAGCACGATGTAGGCGGTCGCGGTGACCAGCACGACGCCCTGCACGACGGCGTAGTCGCGGTTGAAGACCGAGTCGACGATCAGCTTGCCGAAGCCGGGGATCGTGAACACCTGTTCGGTCAGCACCGCACCCGACAGCAGGGTGCCGAGCTCGAGCGCGCCGAGCGTGATGATCGGCGTCAGCGCGTTGCGCAGCGCGTGCTTCAGCACGACGACGCGTTCGCTCAGGCCCTTCGCGCGCGCGGTGCGCACGTAGTCGGCCGACAGCACCTGCAGCATCGCGCTGCGCGTGTGCCGCATCAGCACCGCGGCGATCGCGTTGCCGAGCACGAACGCCGGCATGATCATCGCGGCGAGGTTCGCGCGCAGATCCTCGAACGGGCTGACATAGCCCGACGCCGGCAGCCAGCCGAGCTGCACCGAGAACAGCAGGATCATCAGGATGCCGAGCCAGAAGTTCGGCGTCGACAGACCCCACA
>JBDSAB010000041.1:0-9125 GCA_039922395.1 Caldimonas sp. | reverse complement strand
CGTCGCGCACATCTCGGATGGCGGAACGATCGCGACCTACGCGCGTCAGGGCGCCACGACCGCGCCGGGCGGGCCGGCGCCACGCGGGGTGCGCTTCGCGCGGCACCCGATCGACGGCGGCTCGTTCGGCGTCATGTACGATCCCAACTCGGGTCTCCAGGCGATCAAGATCATCGGCAGCGCGAACGAATCCGCGAAGTTCGCCCAGCTCGAGCCGGCGACGTTCTTTCCGTTGGACTTCGCGATCGGCTCGCTCGATGGCGATGCCCGCCCCGATATCGCGATCCTGCGCGCCGACATGGACGGGAAGAGCACGTTTCTTTCTGTCTATCCGAACCTGACGTTCTTCCCGTACGAGGTCGGCTCCGTTCGGACGATTCCGGTAGGTCCCGGATTCGCGATCCTCGCGGTCGGCGACTTCGATGGCAACCCGGCGACGCCGGACCAGATCCTCGTCTTGTCGAAGACGATCGGCCGCTTCGGCATCGTCGCGCGGCTCGAGTTCTACACGCCGGAAGAGCTCGCTCGCATCGTGCACCGCTCGGCCGGCCTGCTGAAGGTGCCGATCGATGCGGCCGGCGGCTACGAGATCGCGCGGCGGGCGCGCGGCACACCGCGGATCGCGAACCGCCTGCTGCGCCGGGTGCGCGATTTCGCCGAAATGAAAGGCGGCGGCCAGATCACCAAGCCGCTCGCCGACCTGGCGCTCGCGATGCTCGACGTCGACACGCAAGGCCTCGACGTGATGGACAGGAAGCTCCTCGAGGCGGTGGTGCACCGCTTCGACGGCGGCCCGGTCGGCCTCGACAACCTGGCCGCGGCGATCGGCGAAGAGCGCGACACGATCGAAGATGTGATCGAGCCGTACCTGATCCAGCAGGGCTACCTGCAGCGCACGCCACGCGGCAGGACCGCGACATTGGCGACGTTCCGCCACCTCGGTATCGCGCCGCCACAAAGCGCCGGCACCGATCTTTTCGGCGCGACCTGACTGCCGGCAAGTGCCGGCCCAGCCTGGGTCAGACCAGTTCCTCGCTGGCCAGCGAGTGGTAGCGGACGGCCGACTTCGCCTTGAAGCGCTTTGCGACCTCACCGACTTTCTCGGCGGTCTCGTCGCTCGGCGCGTAGACCACGAGCCAGCCGACGTTCTCCTGCGCAAGCGCCAGGTAGCGACGCATCAGCGTCACCTCGTAGCCGAACCCGGCGGTCCCGCTGGTCGCCCGCAGCATCTCGGCCAGGCGCGGCTCGAGTTCTTTCGAGCTGAAGACCAGAATGTCCGCATCGCCCAGGCCGGCCTCGAGCAGCGCCGACCGCGCGTCAGCCGCGCCCTGATCGCTGTCGAACGCCATCACGACGTGGTGGACCGGGTTCAGCGCTCCGAGCGTCTGCTCGAAACGGTCCTTCGTCATTCGTTCGCCCTTCATCTCCGCTCCTGTTGGTGTCGTGTCCCGCGTCGAGTGTAGGCAGCCGATCGAGTCCTTTCCATCCCCGGGCCTTTGCCCGGCGACGCGCCTCAGCGCCGGCGTCGCTGCCAGGCCAGCAGCTCGCCGACGAAGCCGCGCCGGAACGCGACGACGCAGACGACGAAGATCACGCCGATGATGACGTTGATCCACGAGCCGACACGGTCGGCGAGGAAGTCCTGCAGGCCGATGATCGTGAAGGCGCCGATCACCGGGCCGGCGAAGGTGCCCATGCCGCCGAGCAGCGTCATCAGGACGACCTCGCCGGACAGCGACCAATGGGCGTCTGACAAGGTCGCGAAGCCGAGGATCAGCGTCTTCAGCGAGCCCGCGAGCCCGGCCAGCGCGGTCGAGATCACGAACGCGAGCAGCTTGTAGCGGTCGACGTCGTAGCCCAGCGAAATCGCGCGCGGCTCGTTTTCGCGGATCGCCTTCAGCACCTGTCCGTACGGCGAGTGGACGACGCGCATGATGAACAGGAACACGGCGACGAACACCGCCAGCACGACGTAGTACAGAGTCAGGTCGTTGGCGAGCGGCAGCAGCCCGAACAGCTTGCCGCGCGGCACGCCCTGCAGGCCGTCCTCACCGCCCGTGAACGGCGCCTGCAGCCAGACGAAATAGACCATCTGCGCCATCGCCAGCGTGACCATCGCGAAATAGATGCCCTGGCGTCGGATCGCGATCGCGCCGACCAGCAGGCCGATCGCCGCGGCGCCGAGCGTTCCGCCGAGCACGCCGAGTTCGGGCGACAGGCCGGCCGAGCGCACCAGCCAACCGGTGAAATACGCCGCTGCCCCGAGGAACGCGGCGTGACCGAACGACAGCAGGCCGGTGAAGCCGAGCAGCAGGTTGAAGGCGCACGCGAAGATCGCGTAGCAGAGCGCCTTCATCATGAAGACCGGATACAGGCCGATCAGCGGAGCGGCGATCAGGAACGCCAGGCCCGCCCACAGCGCGATCCGGCCGCGCCGCTCGATGGTCGTCGAAGTCGCCGCGGCCATCACTTCTCCTTCCCGAACAGGCCGGCCGGCCGGATCATCAGGACGATTGCCATGATGACGAAGACGACGATGCTCGAGGCCTCCGGATAGAACACCTTGGTCAGGCCCTCGATCAGTCCGAGCGCGAGGCCGGTCAGGATCGAACCGAGGATCGAGCCCATGCCGCCGATCACGACCACCGCGAAGACGATGATGATGAGGTTCGAGCCCATCAGCGGCGTGACCTGGATCACCGGCGCGGCGAGCACGCCCGCCAGCGCGGCCAGCCCGGCGCCGCCGGCATAGGTCAGCATCACCATCAGCGGCACGTTGATGCCGAACGCCTGCACCAGCGCCGGGTTCTCGGTGCCGGCACGCAGGTAGGCGCCGAGCCGCGTCCGCTCGATCAGGAACCAGGTGCCGAGGCAAACGACAAGCGACGCGAAGACGACCCACGCGCGGTAGTTCGGCAGCACCATGAAGCCGAGGTTGGTGGCGCCCTGCAGCAAATCGGGCACTTCGTATTGCTGGCCGGACACGCCGAACTGCTCGCGGAACAGGCCTTCGGCGATCAGCGCCAGACCGAAGGTGAGCAGCAACCCGTAGATCGGATCGATCTTGTACAGATGCTTGAGCAGCGTGCGCTCGATGACGACGCCGAGCGCGCCGACGACGACCGGCGCCAGCACCAGCGACGCCCAGTAATTGATGCCGAACTTGTTGAGCCCGATCCACGCCACGTAGGCGCCGATCATGTAGAGCGCGCCGTGCGCGAAGTTGACGATGCCGAGAAGCCCGAAGATGACTGCGAGCCCGAGGCTCAGCATCGCGTAGAACGATCCGTTGACCAAGCCGAGCAGCAGCTGGCCGAGGAACGCCTGGATCGGGATGCCGAAGATGTCCATCGCGTCGGCTCAGTGCGCGCGCCGACACGGCCGCCCCCGTCCACGCGGACGGGGGTTCTGGTGCAGGGAGCCAGCTCGATTCATTGCGTCGTGAAGGCTGGCGTCCCGGTCACTTCCAGGCCGCGCACTTGCTCTCGGCCTTCGTCGTCCAGGCCTCTTCGCCCTTGAACGTCTGGACCACGTTGTAGTAGTCCCATGGCTCGGTCGACTTGTCCGGCGACTTGACCTGCATCAGGTACATGTCGTGGACCATCCGGCCGTCCTCGCGGATGTAGCCGCCCTTCGCGAAGATGTCGTTGATCTTGGTCTTCTTCATCTGCGCGAGGACCTTGTCCGGGTCGTCCGAATTGACTGCCTTGACGGCCGTCAGGTACTGCAGCGTGGCCGAGTAGTCGCCGGCCTGGATCGACGACGGCATGCGCTTGATCTTCTCGAAGAACTTGCGGCTCCAGGCGCGCGTTTCGGCATCGCGATTCCAGTACCAGCTGTCGGTCAGGTACATGCCCTGGGTCGCCTTCAGGCCGAGCGAGTGCACGTCGTTGATGAACATCAGCAGGCCGGCCAGCTTCATCGTCTTGGTGATGCCGAATTCGTTCGCGGCCTTGATCGTGTTGATCGTGTCGCCGCCGGCGTTGGCCAGGCCGAGGATCTGCGCCTTGCTCGACTGTGCCTGCAGCAGGAACGACGAGAAGTCGCTGGCCGACAGCGGATGGCGCACCGAACCAACAACCGTGCCGCCGGCTGCCTTGACGACCGCCGTGGTGTCGTTCTGCAGCTGCGAGCCGAACGCATAGTCGGCCGTCAGGAAGTACCAGCTCTTGCCACCCGCCTTGACGACTGCGTTGCCGGTGCCCTTGGCCAGCGCGGTCGTGTCGTACGCGTAGTGCACGGTGTACGGCGAGCACTGCTCGTTGGTCAGCGCCGAGGTCGCCGCACCGATCGAGATGAAGAGCTTCTTCTTCTCCTGGGCCACCTTTGCCATCGCCAGGTTGGTGCCCGAGTTGGTGCCGCCGACCAGCATGTCGACGCCCTGCGTGTCGAACCATTCGCGCGCCTTCGCAGCGGCGACGTCGGCCTTGTTCTGGTGGTCGGCGACGAGCACCTCGACCTTCTTGCCGGCGACCGCGCCGCCCATGTCGGCGATCGCCATCCGGATCGCCTCGGCGCCCGCGGGTCCGTCGATGTCGGCATAGAGGCCGGACAGGTCGGTGATGAAGCCGATCTTGATGACGTCGCCGGAAACCTGGGCCTGGGCCGGGACGGTGAACGCGGCGCTGGCCGCGATCACGCAAGCGGCTGTCGTGGGAATCAATCTCATGGAAATGCTCCTGCAAAAGAAAGAGAGAGGGATAGAGGAACGACTGCGCTTGGAAGCGTCCCGCCGGAGAAAGGTCCTTGGGGAAAACATCGGGTCAGACACCCAGGTACTCGTGCAGCCGCTCGAGTCGCGACGGCAGTTCGGCCTGGGTGAACTCCTGGATCACCTGGCCGTGCTCCATCACGAGGAAGCGGTCGGCGAGCGGTGCGGCGAAGCGGAAGTTCTGCTCGACCATCACGATCGTGTAGCCCTGGCGGCGCAGCGCGCCGACCATCTCGGCCAGCTTCTGGACGATGACGGGCGCGAGGCCTTCCGACATCTCGTCGAGCAGCAGCAGGCGAGCGCCGGTGCGCAGGATCCGCGCGACCGCCAGCATCTGCTGCTCACCACCGGAAAGGCGCGTGCCCTGGCTGTTCGCGCGCTCCTTCAGGTTCGGGAACATCGCGTAGATCTGCTCGACCGTCATGCCGCCTTCGCCGAGCCGCGGAGGCAGCATGAGGTTCTCCTCGGCCGACAGGCTCGAGAAGATGCCGCGCTCCTCGGGGCAGTAGCCGAGACCGAGGCGCGCGATCCGGTGCGGCGCCATGCCGATCGTCTCCTGCCCGTGGACCTTGATCGAGCCCTTGCGGCTGCCGATCAGGCCGAGGATCGCGCGCAGCGTGCTGGTGCGCCCGGCGCCGTTGCGGCCTAGCAGGGTCACGACCTCGCCTTCGTCGACCTTCAGGTTGACCCCGTGCAGCACGTGCGACTCGCCATACCAGCCGTGCAGGTCCTTGATCTCGAGGAAGGTTTGCGGCATCTCAGTGGGCGCCCTTGAGCTCGGCGTCGGCGCTGCCCATGTAGGCCTCGATGACCGCCGGGTTCTTCGAGACCTCGGCATAGGGGCCTTCGGCGAGCGTCGCCCCGCGCTGCAGCACCGTGATCGTGTCGGCGATGCTCGCCACCACGCTCATGTTGTGCTCGACCATCAGCACCGTGCGGCTCGCCGCGACCCGCTTGATCAGCGTGCGGATGCGGTCGACGTCCTCGAGGCCCATGCCCTGGGTCGGCTCGTCGAGCAGCATCAGCTTCGGATCCATCGCGAGCGTCGTCGCGATCTCGAGCGCGCGCTTGCGGCCGTAGCTCAGTTCGACCGCGGGGATGCCGGCGTAGGCCTCGAGGTCGACCGCACGCAGCAGATCGATCGCCTCGGCATCGAGCACGTTGAGTGAGCGCTCGGTCTTCCAGAAGTGGTACGACGTGCCGAGCTTGCGCTGCAGCGCGACGCGCACGTTCTCGAGCACCGTCAGGTGCGCGAACACCGCCGAGATCTGGAACGAGCGGACAACGCCGCGGCGCGCGATGTGTGCCGGCTTCTCGGCCGTGATGTCGGTGCCGTCGAAGACGATCTTCCCCGACGTCGGCGTCAGGAACTTGGTGAGCAGGTTGAAGCAGGTCGTCTTGCCCGCGCCGTTCGGGCCGATCAGCGCGTGGATCGTGCCGCGCCGAACGTTCAGGTCGACCTTGTTGACCGCGACGAAGCCCTTGAACTCCTTCGTCAGGCCGCGCGTCTCGAGGATGTGCTCGGCGCTCACGGCGTCGTCTTCCGCTTGCTCACGCGCGGGCTTGCGACCCCGCTGGGCCGAGCCAGATCGGAACCGAGGCGCTCCGACAGCTTGTGCGCGACGTCGAGCGCCTGCCGCCGGTAGCGCGCACCGCGATCGGCGCCGAGCAGCGCCTTGTTGATACAGACCGCGATGCCGGCGATTGCCGCCCCGGTCGAATCGAAGACCGGCGCCCCGAACGAACAGACGCCCTCGCGCACCGCCTCGTCGTCGATGCTGTAGCCGCGGCGCCGGGTCAGCGCCAGCTCCTTCAGCAGCGCGTCGACGTCGCGCAGGCCCTTGCGGGTCAGCCGCGTCTGCAGGCCGCCCGGGTACAGCCGGCGCACGTCGTCCGGTGCCATCAGCGACAGCATCGCCTTGCCGCTGCCCGACAGGTACGCCGGCAGCCGCATCCCGACGGTGAAGGCGAGGCCGAGCGGGCGCGCGCTGTTGCGCACGCCGACGTAGAGCGCATCGCCGCCGCTCAGGACCGACAGCACCACGGTCTCTTCCGGGGCCAGCCCGCTGTCGGCCCACAGCGCATTGAATTCCTGCGCGACGTCGGTGCCGGACACGAACGCCTCGGCCAGACCCATCACGCGCGGCCCGATCAGGAACGCGCCGTCCGGCTGCCGGCGCAGGTAGCCGAACGAAACCAGCGTGTTGCAAAGTCCGTGGACGCTGCTCTTCGGCAATGCCAGATCGGCAGCCAGCCGCGCCAGGCTCATCGGCTCACGCGCGACGGCCAGCCGCTCGAGCAGCGCCAGGGCCCGCGAGACGGCCGGCACCAGCGCGGTCGGGCGCGGCGCGCTGCGCTCGGCGAGCGCCGGCCGCGAGCCGCCGGACAGGGCGTGCGGACGGGTCTCGTGCGGTGCGGTGAGCAGGGACATACGGGTGAATATTCATTTGGCTGAACGGTCTTCAGTCAGCCGGACGCGGAGTCTAAGGAAGGCCCGCCCTTGCCGGCCAGCTGAAGGGCATGGACCTCGGGTAAGCCCTCAGAGGGATTGCCCGTCCAGCTGTGGAGCGCCAATGCTGCATTGCATCGCGTCCCCGGCTTGGCTTCGGCCATGGCGCCGACAACTCAGGGACTCAGAGCAGGCAGCCGCGTGCCTCGATCGGCCAGACCGCCTCGACCACCCCGGACTCCAGGCCGCCGCGCACGCCGATGTAGCGGTCGTGCAGATTGACGGTCGGGTCGCAGTGGCCCGGCACCAGCCAGAGCGTGTCGCCGAGATCGGGCAGCACGCCGGTCGCGCCGGCGCGCAGGCGCACGATGCCGTGCTCGTCACCGCCGTTGGCGAACTCGAGGTCGCGCTGCCAGATCCGCGGCAGGCCGGAGTCGATCGCATGCGACTTGTGTCCGGCATCGACGACCGCGTGCGAGACGCCGCGGCTCATCACCTGCGTCTTCACGAACAGCGCATGTTCGAAGCGCGGCGCAGCAGGATCCGGTTGGTTATCGGCGTAGTCGCGGTCGAGGAAGAGATAACTGCCGGGCTGGATCTCGCCGTACAACCCCGAGGTCGACTCGTGCACGAAGGTGCCGGTCCCCGCGCCGGTCACCAGCGGACAGGCCACCCCGGCCGCGGACACGCTGGCCTGCGCCGCCCGCACGAGGCCGACGGCATGGCGGATCGCCGCCTCGCGTTCGTCGGCTCCGCGCAAGTGCTGGGCACGGCCGTGGTAGGCCTGCAGACCGGCGAACGACAGCCCGTTCGAGACGACCTGATGCGCAAGCGCGCCGGCCGCTACCGGCGCGACCCCACATCGACCCTGCCCGACGTCGATCTCGACGAACACGTCCACTTGGGTGCCTGCTGAGCGCAGCGCCGCCGCGAGGCGCTGCACGCCGAGCGTCGAGTCGACCGCGATCCCGAGCTTCACCCGGCCGGCCAGCTGCGCGACGCGCTCGAGCTTCGCCGGATCGACCACCTCGTTGCTGATGTAGAGGTCGGGCACGCCGGCCGCCGCGAGCACTTCGGCCTCGCCGACCTTCTGCACGCAGACGCCGACCGCGCCGGCCGCGATCTGCAATCGCGCGAGCGCCGCGCACTTGTGCGTCTTCGCGTGCGGGCGCAGCCGCATCCGCCGCGAGCGCGCGTAATCGGCCATCCGCGCGAGGTTGCGCTCCATCGCATCGAGATCGATGACGAGCGCCGGCGTCTCGATCCGGCCGACCGGGTCACCGACCGTCGCCGCGGGCCGGCTCATCGCGGCCCCGGCCGCGTCATGCGGCGAACCCGATCGGGTCTGCGGCCGGCGGACACCGCTCGCCTTCGTCGGCTTCGTCGAGCGGCACCTCGTCGAGATGGCCTGTGTCGTTCCAGCCGACCAGCGAGAACCCCTGCGGCGTGTAGAGCAGCCGGTTGATGCTGGCGTTGCCAAGCAGCCAGGAGCGCGGCGCCTGCAACGCGACACGGGTTGCTGCGCGGTACAAACAGTCCATCACGCCGCCGTGCGCGATCAGCGCGATGGTCTGTCCCGGGTGCGCGGCCGCAAGACGCGCGGCCGCCGTGACGCAGCGCGCCGAGAACTGGTGCAGCGACTCCGCGCCTTCGGGCGCGAAGTCCGGGTCGCGGTGGCGCCAGCGCCGGCTCTCCGCCGGCCAGCGTGCCTCGACTTCGGTGAAGGGCATGCCCTCGAACACACCGAAGCAGCGCTCGCGCAGGCCGCGGTCGGTGACGATCGGGCGGCCCTGCGCGCGGGCCAGCGCCTCCGCGGTCTGCGACGCGCGCAACAGGTCGCTCGAATAGATCGCATCGAGCGCTTCGTCGGCGAGCGCCGTGGCGACCCGCGCTGCCTGCCAGCGGCCTTTCTCGTTGAGCGGAATGTCGAGTTGCCCCTGCATGCGGGTCTCGACGTTCCAGGCG
>JBDSAB010000040.1:0-5601 GCA_039922395.1 Caldimonas sp. | reverse complement strand
CCGTCAACGTTGTCGCCTTCCAAGCACAGGTCGTTGACCGCCTCGGCCACCGCGATCCGGTGCAGATGAGGGTCAACCGTGACGAGCCATCGGTAGGCCGCGGAGACCAGCCGGGCGAAGCTTCGCGCCGTGACCGCCTCGCCTGCGCGGAAGCGGGCGTCCTGGCGCATGTAGGGCAGATAGGCCGCAACCAGCCCGACACGGACGGCACCGAGTTCGCGCAGCGCGTCCGGCAGGAACAGCAGGCCTGCCAGCTGCGCATCCGGATCGCGCAGTTCGGCGACGACCGCGACATCGCAGCCGGCGACGTCGTCGAGCACCCGCAGGTAGGTTTCGCCATCCGCGAACCGACGGCAGTCGAGTCCGCACCTGGCGGCCCGAAGGCGCGCTGCGAGATCCGCGGCAGCGGATTCGGCGCCCGGCAATCCGATCACGCGGAACGGCCGCCGGCCCATGGCGTTCACAGCGGGTCGATCGCCACGATCGGCGGCTGCGCGGCCACATAGGCCAATGCATAGACGAGTTCGCCCTGCGACTCGGCATGCAACCAGAAGAGCGGTTCGCCCGCCCTCACGCGATCGCCGAGTCGGACCCGTATCTCGGCGCCGGCGGCAGGATCGCGCGGCGCCCCGGCCAGTTTCGCGGCACGTGCCAGGCGACGATTGTCGACGGCACCGATCCGACCGGCGAGCGTTGCCGTCACCGCTTGCTTGTACGGAGCCCGAGGCGGAACGCGCAGGCCGCCCTGGGCCTCGCAGATCGCGATGAACTTGGCGAGCGCGCTACCGCTGTCGAGCGTGCGAAGGGCCAGCGCGGCTCCGGCACCTGGCGCCGACCGTCCGGCCAACTCGAGCACGGCCCCGGCGAGCGTCAGCGCGCGATCGCGCAAGTCCGCCGGGGCCGCTGCGTCGTTGCGGAGAACCGCCATCACGTCTCGCGCCTCGAGCGCCGGCCCGATGCCGAAGCCGACCGGCTGCCGGCCATCGGTTTCCAGGACGCGCACCTGCAGGCCGACCGCTGCGCCCACGGCCGTCAGCGCGGCCGAGAGCGAGCGGGCCGCCGCGCTGCTGCGGACCTTGGCGGTCGCACCCACCGGCATGTCGATCAGCACCCGCTCGGCACCCGCTGCCACCTTCTTCGAGAGCACCGACGCGACGAGCTGCGCTTCGCTGTCCAGATCGAGCGGTCGCTCGACCCGGATCAGGGCATCGTCCGAAGGACTGAGCCCCGCGGCGCCTCCCCATGCGATGCACCCTCCCTCGCGCTCGACGACCTTGCGCAGCGCGGCGCGGTCGAGCGCGACCGGGGCGAGCATCTCCATCGCGTCGGCCGTCCCGGCCGGCGACGTGATCGCCCGCGAGGACGTCTTCGGCATCACGACGCCGCAGGCGGTGACGATCGCCACGATGATCGGCGTGGTCCGGTTGCCCGGAAGTCCGCCCACGCAGTGCTTGTCCATCACCGGTGCCACGGGCCAGCGGATGCGGTCGCCGGCATCGACCATCGCGCGGGTGAGCGCAACGATCTCCGTTTCGTCCAGTCGACCGCCAGCGCAGACCGTGACGAACGAGGCCAGATGCAGGTCCGACACCCAGCCGCGGCCGATGTCGCTCATCAGCAGACGCAGCGCGGGATAGTCGAAGCGGCGACCGTAGACCTTGGCGCGCAGCGCCGTCAGCGACTGCCGCGGACTCGCATGCCGTACCAGGACCGGCTCGCCGGGTTCGACGCCCAGCAGCAGCCAGGCAGCCTCGAAAAGCGCCACCTCGTCGTCCGCGAGCCAATCGGCATCGACGCGATGCAGGACCGCGGGCACCTCGCGGCCGCCGGCCACGACCTCGACTTCCGCCTGGGCCTCGAACCCTTCCGCCCGGCAGACCGGGCTGTTGCGCCGAAGGTAGACGACCGCCTGCTGGTACGTGTCGATCAGGGCGCGACGAGCTTTCAGCGGGACGGGCGTTGCCACGGCAGCCGGTGGCGGCTCGCCCATCATCAAAGCTCGACCGACTCGCGGTACTCGGGCACCGTGCAGGGCCAACGGTGTCGCTCCTCGACCGCCTGGCGCAGTGCGTCGGCCGGTACCGGCTCGCCGTGGGTCACGAAGACCCGCTGCGGCGGCGCCGGCAAGGCGCCGATCCAGGCCAGCAGTTCTTCGCGGTCGGCATGCGCGGACATCGCGTCGAGGCAGGCCACGTCGGCCCGGATCGGCACGTACTGCCCATGGATCTTGACGGTCGGCGCGCCGCCGACGATCGCGGCGCCGCGCGTCCCGGCCGCCTGATAGCCGGCGAACAGCAACGTGTTGCGGTGATCCGGCGCAAATGCCTTCAGGTGATGCAGCACGCGGCCACCCGAGGCCATCCCGCTCGCCGAGACGATGATCGCCGGCATCCGGAGGTCGTTCAGGCGCTTCGATTCTTCGACGCTGCTGACGATCCGGGCCACGCCCATCACGGCGGTGTACTGCTCGCGGCTCAGTCGATGCTCGCCCGGATGAGCGGCGTAGACGCGGGTGGCGTCGGCCGCCATCGGACTGTTCAGGAACACCGGCAGGTCGGGGATGCGGCGCTCGGTCTTGAGCGTGTGCAGGCAGTACAGCAGGGCTTGCGCACGACCGACCGCGAACGCCGGCACGACCACGATCCCACCGCGCGCCGCGGTGCGGTTGACCACGTCGGCGATCGCGGTCAGCGGATCGATCTCGGCGTGGCGCCGGTCGCCGTAGGTCGACTCGATGACGATCCAGTCGCACGCCTCCGGAAGCGCCGGCGGCGGCATCAGCAGGTCGTTGCCTCTCCCGAGGTCGCCCGAGAACAGCAACGACCGCCGATCCCACTCGACGCGCACGCTCGCGGCGCCGAGCAGATGTCCGGCCCGGCGCAGGACGACGCGCACTCCGGGCAGCGGCTCGAAACCTTCGTCGAAGCGCTGGACGGCAAAGCGATCGAGGGCAGTCCATGCCTGCTGCTCGGTGTAGAGCGGGAGCGCGGGCTGGTGCTTCGAGAAGCCGTGACGGTTGGCGTAGTCCGCCTCCTCCTCGAGCAGGCGCCCCGAGTCCGGCAACAGCAGCTTGCACAGATCGCGGGTCGCCGCGGTGCAGACCACCTGCCCGGCATACCCGGCGTGCACCAGACGCGGCAAGAAGCCGCTGTGGTCGAGGTGGGCATGCGTCAGGACGACGGCATCCAGGCCGCGCCCGGAAAGCAGGGCGTTGTCCCAGTTGCGAAGGCGCAGCTGCTTCAGTCCCTGGAACAGGCCGCAATCGATCAGCAGCCGCTTGTCGTCGTGCTCGAGCAGGTAGCGCGACCCTGTCACCGTGCCGGTAGCGCCGAGGAATGTGAGTCGCATGTGACCTCCTGAACGAGCGGGCCGATGCTGGACCGCCTGTCAGATTCGGGCTTGACCCGCGTCAAGCGCGTGCGACGTCGTGGCAGCGCATGGGGCCCGCGCCCGCCTTGACGTTGAAACGTGATCCAGCGCAAGGTTGGGCCAGCAGGTGCTGCTACCTTGCTCTTCCCACCCTACACCACGTCCGAAAGCGAGACCCCCATGTACAAGCGCATCCTCGTGCCGCTGGACAGCACCGAAACTGCGCGTGCGGGTTTGAAGGAGGCCATCGAACTGGCCAGCCAGCAGAAGGCGAGCCTCTGTCTGCTGCATGTCGTCAACGACTTTCCGATGATGATGGAGATGTCGACCTCGATCAACTTCGAGCAGTACCTCGAAGGGCTGCATCAGTTTGGAAGAAGGACGCTCGACGAGGCGAAGGCGCTCGCGACGAGCGCCGGCATCCAGACAGAAACGCAACTGGTGACGCTCAAGGGCGGTCGCGTCTCCGACGCCATTCTGCGGACCGCGAAAGCGGAAGGGTGCGACTTGATCGTGATCGGAACGCATGGGCGCCGCGGCTTTCGTCGCGCGCTGCTCGGCAGCGATGCCGAAGCGGTCTTGCGCCAGAGTCCGGTCCCGGTCCTGCTGATCCGCGCGCCGGAAGAAGCCAAGTAACCGGAGCCGTCGATGCGTGCGATGGTTGCGCGTGCAGCGGGCATGCCGCTCGAACCCGAAGATCGCCCGGACCCCGAGCCGGGTCCACGCGAGGTGCGCATCCGGGTCGAGGCGTGCGCTGTCTGCAGGACCGATCTGCATGTCGTCGACGGCGAGCTGCCCGGGACGCGCTTCCCGATCGTGCCGGGTCATGAAATCGTCGGCATCGTCGATCGTGTCGGTGCCGAGGTGCGCACCTTGCGCCTCGGCGACCGGGTCGGCGTGCCATGGCTCGGGCACACCTGCGGCGACTGCGCGTGGTGCCAGGGCCATCGTGAGAACCTGTGCGATGCACCCGTCTTCACGGGCCACGGCCGCGACGGAGGGTTCGCGTCGCATGTCGTCGCCGAGGCGGCCTACGCCATCCTCCTCGACTCGACGCTCGGTGCCGTGCGTTGCGCACCGCTGCTGTGTGCCGGACTGATCGGCTTTCGTGCGTTGCGCATGTCGGGCAACCCGTCGGCGCTGGGACTGTACGGATTCGGCGCCGCAGCGCATCTGGTCGCCCAGGTCGCCCTGCACGAGAAGCGCCGGGTCTATGCATTCACGCGTGTCGGAGACTGGGAGGGGCAAGCCTTCGCCCGGTCCCTCGGCGTCACCTGGGCCGGGGGCTCGGACGAGTCGCCCCCCGAAAAGCTCGATGCCGCGCTGATCTTTGCGCCGGTGGGCGATCTCGTGCCAATCGCACTGCGCGCCGTCGACAAGGGAGGTCGCGTCGTCTGTGCCGGCATCCACATGACCGACATACCTAAGTTCCCGTACCGACTGCTCTGGGAGGAGCGCCAGTTGCTGTCGGTCGCGAACCTGGCCCGGACCGATGCATCCAACTTCTTCCGGTTCGTCCGCCATCACCCGCTTGAAGTGCAGACAACGGCTTACCCCTTGGAACAAGCCAACCAGGCACTCGACGACCTGCGCAATGGGCGTGTTCGGGGTGCGGCAGTTCTGGTGCCGGAAAGGCGTTGAATCGGCGCAGGCCATGGAGACGCACCGGGGCGCCCTCGATCGGCCTCTGGGTTGACGCCGGCGTTGCCGGCGGACACCGGTCGCCGGATGAACCGTCAGTCGTTTCCTCGACCCACGACCTCCAACGCAGCCGTATCAGGCAACTTGCCGGAGGTCAGGCGGACGCGAAGTGCCAGGTCCGTTCGTGAGTCGGCGTTGTCGAGGGCTTCGTCCAAGGTGATCTCACCGGCCTTGAATAGATCGAAAAGCGACTGGTCGAAGGTTTGCATGCCGAGCTCGTTGCTCTTGGCCATCGCACGTCGTCCGCCGAGAGGCCTTGGTGCGCGTCCGGTCCGGAATGATGGAAACCTGTTCGGCGGGTAGTGCATGCCACACGCCTCGCGGTTGGACACCGCGATGGCGAGTGCAAGGCTCGGACCTTGATCTTGATCACGTCGAACTTGGGTGATCTCGACGATCCTGTAGCAAACACCAGGAGAACGAAATGATTCAAAACGTCGGAACCCTCGATCGCGTGATTCGAATCCTCGCTGGCGCGGCGCTGATCGCGGCAACCGTGCTTGGCTTCATCGGCGCCTGGGGCTGGTTGGG
>JBDSAB010000039.1:0-10623 GCA_039922395.1 Caldimonas sp. | reverse complement strand
TGCGACAAAGCTCCGACAAGCACGAGGCGGTGGTCGCCGAACTGCTGCGCATCGCCCGCGTCGAGCCCGACTACGGCGCGCTGCCGGAAGCGGCGCGCCGCACGCTGCTGCTGCAGCAGCTCGACGACGCCCGGCCGCTGCGGGTGCGCGCCGCTGACTACGGCGAACTCGCCACCAGCGAGATCGGGATCTTCGAGGCCGCGGTGCAGGTGCTTGCGCGCTACGGCCGCGACGCGATGCGTCACTACATCATCTCGCACACTGAGGACGTGAGCGACCTGCTCGAGGTGATGCTGCTGCTGAAGGAGGTGGGCCTGCTGCGCGGCACGCTCGATGGGCAAGCCACGACCGATCTGATCGTCTCGCCGCTGTTCGAGACCATCGGCGACCTGCGCAACGCGGCGCCGATCATGCGTGCGTTCTACGCGCTGCCCGGTGTGGCCGCGATGATCAAGCGCAGTGGCGCCGAGCAGGACATCATGCTCGGCTACTCCGACAGCAACAAGGACGGCGGCAGCTTCACGAGCAGCTGGGAGCTGTACCGCGCCGAGATCGATCTGGTCGCGCTGTTCGGCGAACTGCGCAGTGCGCACGGCATCGTGCTGCGCCTGTTCCATGGCCGCGGCGGCACCGTCGGGCGCGGCGGCGGGCCGAGCTACCAGGCGATCCTCGCTCAGCCACCGGGCACGGTGAACGGGCAGATCCGCCTCACCGAACAGGGCGAGGTGATCGCGTCGAAGTACGCCCACCCCGAGATCGGCCGGCGCAACCTCGAGACGCTGGTCGCGGCCACGCTCGAGGCGACGCTCCTGAACCCGACCAAGAGCGCGCCAAAGGCGTTCCTCGACGCCGCCGCGCAGATCAGCGACGCGAGCTTCAAGGCCTACCGCAAGCTCGTCTACGAGACGCCCGGCTTCACTGACTACTTCTTCAGCGCGACGCCGATCCGCGAGATCGCCGAACTCAACATCGGCTCGCGCCCCGCATCGCGCAAGGCGACGCGCGCGATCGAGGACCTGCGCGCGATCCCGTGGAGCTTCAGCTGGGGCCAGTGCCGCGTCGCGCTGCCGGGCTGGTGCGGCTTCGGCTCGGCGATCGAGGCCTTCCTCGGAGCCGAGCCGAAGCAGCGCGCTGAGCGCCTCGCGCTGTTGCAGAAGATGCACAAGCAGTGGCCGTTCTTCCGCACGCTGCTGAGCAATCTCGACATGGTGATCGCCAAGAGCGATCTCGCGATTGCCGCGCGCTACGTCGAGCTGGTCGAGGACAAGGCCCTGGGCAAGCGCATCTTCGCGCTCGTCAAAGCCGAGTGGCGCGCGACCGGTGACGCGCTCTCGCTGATCACCGGCGACGCGCACCGGCTCGCGTCGAACCCGACCTTGGCGCGCTCGATCGAGCACCGCTTTCCTTACCTCGACCCGCTGAACCACCTGCAGGTCGAGCTGATGCGCCGCTATCGGCAGCGCACCGAGGGCGATCCGGAGAATGCACGGGTCCAGACCGGCATCCACATCTCGATCAACGGCGTGGCGGCGGGCCTGCGCAACACTGGCTAGCACCGACCGCCGGATCGCATTTCCACGAGCCGCTCGCCGCCCTTGCGGCGCTAGCATGCAGCGATCGAGCGAGGCCGTCGTGCGTCAGGTGCGGCGCGCGCTTCCAACCCGGGGAACTGCGATGCTGATCAACTGCGTGGCCTACCAGGAGGGCGCCAAGCTCGCCGACATCTCGGTCGATGCGATCAGCGACTACCTGTCGCAGCCTCGATGCTTCGTCTGGGTCGCCCTGGCCGATCCGACGGCGGCCGAGCTCGCCGAGATGCAGCGCGAGTTCGGACTGCACGAACTGGCCGTCGAGGATGCGCGCAACGGACATCAGCGGCCCAAGGTCGAGGAGTACGGCGACTCGCTGTTCGCCGTGCTGCACCTCGTCGAGCTCGCGCCCGGCAGCCCGGACGGTTTGAACCTCGGCGAGGTCGATATCTTCGTCGGCCCGAACTACATCCTGTCGGTCCGCAACCGAAGCGAGCAGGGCTTTCTCGGCGTGCGCGAGCGTTCCGAGCGCGAGCCCGACCTGTTGCGGCTCGGCTCGGGGTTCGTGCTCTATGCGCTGATGGACGCGGTGGTCGACCGCTACTTCCCGATCATCGACCGCTTCGAGTCGGAGCTCGAGACGATCGAGGCGCGCATCTTCGACAAGGGCACTGCGCGCGCCAATGTCGAGGTGCTCTACGACCTGAAGCGCCAGGTCATGGTGCTCAAGCACGCCGTGGCACCGTTGCTCGAAGCGGCCAGCAAGCTCGATGGCGGCCGCGTGCCGGTCGTCTGCACGGGCGTCCAGGACTACTTCCGCGACGTCGTCGATCACCTGATCCGGATCAACTCGTCGATCGATTCGATCCGAGACACGATCGGCACCGCGATCCAGGTCAACCTGTCGATGGTGACGATCGAGGACAGCGAAGTCACCAAGCGCCTGGCGGCCTGGGCCAGCATCTTTGCCGTCTGCACCGCGTTCGCCGGGATCTGGGGCATGAACTTCGAGCACATGCCCGAGCTCAAGTGGCACTACGGCTACGCGATGGCGCTGCTCCTGATCTTCACGTCCTGTGGCGTCCTCTACTGGCGGTTCCGTCGCGCGGGCTGGCTTTGACAGCTGCGCCGGGCAGGCCGGGTTGGCACCGGTCCGGCATCGTTTCGTGTTCTCGATGGGCGACAACGTCGGGTCGATCGGGGCAAGAAACCCGGGAGTTCGGTGTTACCTTTCCGCATGCCTTGCCCGCCACCGAAAGCTCCGACCTTGGCGGGGGCGATCCGGCGTGCAGCGCTGCTCGGTGCGATTGCCGCGCCGGCGTGCGCGGCCGGCGGCCATTTTGCGATCGAGGATGCGGCACTGCTCGATGCCGGCCAGTGCCAGGTCGACGTCTGGTTCGAACGCGAACGCCGCGCCGATCGAAGTCTCGCGCACCTCGGCCCGACCTGCGGCATCGGCCCGGTCGAGTTCGGCCTCGGCTGGGACCGGTCGCGGGCGAACGCGGTCGACGCCCCCACCGCGACCAGCGCGCAGCTCAAGTGGGCGACCGGCGTCACCGAGACCGTGAGCATCGGCGTCGCGGTCGCAGCGAACTGGCAGGCTGCATCGCCGCGCTATGCCGGCACCACACTGCTCGTGCCGGTCAGCTGGCGCATCTCCGATTCGCTGCAGGCCAACGTCAATATGGGACGCGATTTCCAGCGCGACGGGCCGAACCCGACCCGCGCCGGCGTCGGGTTCGAATGGCGACCGGCCAGCGGCTGGCTGCTGATCGCCGAGCAGTTCCGGCAATCCGAAGGCAGCTTTGCCCGCGCCGGCGTGCGCTGGGAGCCGAACAAGGCCTTGAGCATCGACCTGAGCCGTGCCGACCGCTGGGGCGGCGCCTCGTCGGCGTGGTGGACTTTGGGATTCACCTGGGCCTGGGATCGCCGCCGGCGTCCCGCCAACGTGCTGACGCCGACGGTGGATTGACTCTGCGGCGCGACGGCGTGGCCGTTCAACGGGTCGAGGGTTCGGCCCCTGATCGCGAAGCGGTTTCTCCGGCATCCGATTGCGCAGCAGATGCGCATACCGGCAGAGGCGTTGGCGCATCGACACGCGCGCGTCGAACGCTTCAATCCGCCGTGAAACATCGACGCGTCGACCGGGGCAGACTGCAGGTGTCTCTTCGAAACGTATCCCTGTGATGTCGCATCCCTTTCCCGCCGACCCGATCGCCGCGGTCGTTCACCCCGATCCCTATCCCTACTACGCCGAATTGCGCAGCCGCGGCGGCCTGCAGCGCGACGACGCGCTCGGCCTCTGGATCGCGACTGGCGCCGACGGGGTCGACGGCTTGCTGCGCGAGCCGGCCGGGCTGGTCCGGCCGCCGGCCGAGCCGGTGCCGCGCTTTCTGCTCGGCACGCGCGCCGGCAATGTCTTCGGTGCCCTCGCGCGCATGAACGACGGCGAGCGGCATGTCGCGCAGCGCGCACGCGTCGAAGGCTTGCTGCAACGCATCGACCGCGCGGGGTCAACCGATCTCACGCACATCGCCGACGAACTGGCTCGGGCGTGGCGGCGCGATGGCGATCCGGGCGCACTCGACGTCGCGATCCGCGACCTGCCGACCACCGTCATCGCCGCTGCACTCGGCGTGCCCGAGACCGAGCGGCCGGCCGTCGTGAGCGCGACCGCCGCGTGGGTCGCTGGGCTTTCTGCGCGGGCCGACGAAACGGCGCGCATTGCAGCCATCGCCGCGATGGATCAGCTGCTCGATCGCCTGTCGGCATTCGGCGTCACCGACAACGACGACGCGGCCGCGCATGTCGCGATGCTGATGCAGCCGCACGAGGCGACAGCCGGATGGATCGGCGCCGGCGTCCTGCGGCTCGCTCGCGATGCCGCGCTGCGCGATGCCGCATGCAATGGCTCGCTCGACGCCGAGGCGTTCGGCAGCGAGGTCCTTCGCCACGATCCGCCGGTCCAGAACACGCGCCGCACATTGGCTACCGATGTATCGATCGGCGCCTGCACGGTGCGCGCGGGCGACAGCGTGCTGATCGTGCTGGCCTCGGCCGAGCGCGATCCGCGCCGGCATGCGGAGCCGGACCGCTTTCGCCTCGACCGGCCGCGGCCACCGTCGCTCGACCTCGGCGCCGGTCCGCATCGCTGTCCGGGCGGTGGCTTCGCGCTGCGCATCGCGTGCGCGGCGTGGCACGCGCTGGCGAAGGACGCGCCACCGGAGGCCTTCGCCGCGCTCGCCGATCGGGTCCGTTGGCGGCCATCGGCCAACGTGCGGGCGCCGGTCTTCGGCGCCGCGCCGCGGCATGACAGCATCGCGTCATGAGTGATCGTGCGGCGCGGCCCGCCCACCTCGACGACATCGCGCGTCTGCTCGCCGAGCCGAGTCGGCTGCGCATGCTGTGGGCGCTCGGCGACGGGCGCTCCTACACCGCGACCGAGCTGGCCGGAGTGGCCGAGCTCGCGCCGTCGGCGGCGAGCAATCACCTTGCGCGTCTCGTCGATGCCGGTGTCGTCGAAGTCCGTTCGCAAGGACGGCATCGCTATTTCGCGCTGACCCGCGAAGACGTCGCGCGGGCCGTCGAGTCGCTCGGCGCGGTCACGCTCTCCAGTGCGCAGCCGGCGCCGGCACGCCGGCAACCCGCACCGGCGCTCCGCCATGCGCGGCGCTGCTACGGTCATCTCGCCGGCGAATGCGGCGTTGCGCTGTGGGACCGTTGCTGCGCGCTGCGCCTGATCGAGGCCGATGCCGAAGGCTGGCGCCTGTCGCCGGCCGGCATCGAGCGCTTCGGCCGGCTCGGAGTCGAAGTCGGCCGCGGCGATGCCCGACGCGTGCAGTCCTGCCTCGACTGGACCGAGCGGCGCTGGCACCTCGGCGGCGCGCTCGGTCGCGCGCTGCTCGCCGGCCTGCAGGCCGAAGGCGTGCTCGCACCGAGTCCGCGCGAGGGCCGGACCTTGCTCGTCCATCCCGAGCGCTGGCAGCGCTGGCTTGCCGAGCTCGACGCGAAGGCGGCACCCGCCGGCGCGCCCGATCGTCGGCCGCACGACGCGTCAAAGCGGGTCGCCAAGAACGCGCACTAGGGTTCCGGGCGACGCTCCACACGCGGCACCAGGCTTCGCGCGAAGCGTTCGCCTCGCAGCGTCTTGCGTGGCGTCGACAGACCTCAGGTCTGGACCCTCAGCAGCACCTTGCGATTCGCGCCGCTGCCGATCGCGGTGCGCAGGCGATCCATCGCTGGCCGCGTGGCCGTGCTGGCGCAGCTCGCGTCGGCGGCATCGGCATCGGCGATCAACGGCACGATGCAGCCGATCGCATCCGACGGTCGGCTGCCGATGTGGAGCTGGATGTTGCTACGCTCGTTCGGCTTGTTGCCGCTGCGATCGGCGGCGCCCTTGAGCTCGATCCGCCAGCCGCGCGGCCCGTCGGCCGTCACGACGCCTTCGTAGTCGCCGCGCGGGATCGGCACCAGCTCGTTCGCCTTGTTGCGGTACGCGAGCTCGAGCACGTTGCAGACCTTCGCGCCGAGTGCGGATGCCGGAAATCCCGGGTCCGAGCGGTACAGGTCGCCGACCACGCAGCGCTTCTGGCCCATCAGGTCCTGCCAGCCGACGCGGCGGACCAGGCGCAGGCCGAGCGGCGGCTGCTGGGCGACGGCGGCATCGAGGGCGAGCGGCGCGACGGCCACGGCGAGGAGAACGGTGCGACGCGGAAGGGACATGTCGAGGACCTGTGCAGATGGCCGGATCGGGGGCCGCGCGTTGCGCGGGGCGAGCTAGGCAAACTCTACGCGCGTCGGATGCCCTGCGCATTGAGGTATCGCGTGCCCGTTCCGTGCAGCGTGGGCTTTGCCGATGGCGCGATGTTGATCAACGCATCCTTCGTTTCTGCAAGGCCCCGCAAGTGGCTGCGGCGACGGATCACGGGTTCATCGACGCTGGCGCCTGGCCCGATCCCGCACGCGGCGGCTCCGCCTCTTCGACCGGCTTCGGCAGTGCGAGCAGCGCGAGGAATGCGAGCAGCCCGAGCCCGGCCGACAGCCACAGCGACCCGGCGCCCCAGCGCTCGAGGAAGATCCCGAACAGCCACGGCGAGAGCGCCTGCGCGATGCGCGCCGGCACCATCAGCAGGCCTTGCCGGTGGCCGTAGGCCTGGGCGCCGAACAGGGCGAGCGGCAGGGTGCCCTTGGCGATCGTCAGGATGCCGTTGCCGGCGCCGTGCAGCACCGCGAACAGCACGGCAGCCGGCGCGCCGGCGAGCGTCAGCACCACCGCGCCGACGGGATGCATCAGCGCGGCGAGCCGGGCCGACAGCAACGGATGGACGCGGCGCAGCACGCCGAACTCGAGCAGCCGACCGCCGACCTGCGCCGGCCCGATCAGCGCGCCGACGGCAACCGCGGTGGCCAAGGTCGCGCCGCCGGCCTGCAGCAAGGTCGGCAGGTGGGCGGCCATCGCGGTGCTGACGAACCACGTTGCCGCGAACACGAACGCGAGGATGAAGGCGGCGCGGCGATGCTGCTTCGGCGCGGGCGCTTCAGTCGCGTCGAGGGTCGGTCCGGCAGCGGCCGGCGCGCTCAGCGGCTCGGCCTTCGGCAGCAACGCGTTGAGCGGAATGCCGACAACGAGGTGCAGCAGCGCCCACACGAAACACGCGCCGCGCCAGCCGACCTGCGCCTCGAGCAACGTCGACAGCGGCCAGCCGACCGTGCTCGCGAAACCGGCGATCAGCGTGATCCCGGTGATGACGTTGCGCGAGTCGCGTCCGTAGAGCCGCACGAGGGCTGCGAACCCGGCTTCATAGAGGCCGCTGCCCATGCCGATGCCGAGTACCAGCCACGCCGCAAAGAGCGCGACGGGACTCTGCGCGATGCCGAGTCCGGCAAGGCCGAGCGCGAATACGACGTTGGTGCCGATCAGCACCGGCCGGCCGCCCCAGCGGTCGATCGCGCGACCCGCGTACGGCCCGAGAAAGGCCGAGACGACGAGCGCCATCGAGAACGCCGCGAACACCGTTGGCGTCGAGATGCCGATGTCGCGCGCCATCGGCGCGGCGAGCATCGCCGGCAGGTAATACGACGAGGCCCAGGCCAGCGTCTGCGCAGAGCCGAGCGCGGCGACCGTGCCGATCCGCTGCTCGCGCCGCATGTCAGTGCACCGCTCCCTCGTCGACGGTCAGCGGCTCGCCATCCCGATTCAAGTCAGATTGCAAGGTCGGGTGATGCACGCTCACGGTTCGAGGGAGGCCGGGTTCAGGTTCGCCCCGCAGATCACCAGCAGCACCTTCTCTTCGCGCGCTGGGACGACGGTGCGCGTGGTCAGTGCAGCGAGTCCGAGCGCGGCGGCCGGTTCGACTGCGAGGCGCAGCTCGGTCCAGAGCGCGAGCTGGGCCGTGCGGATGGCCGCGTCGTCGAGCACGTGCGACGCGGCGACGTGCTGCTGAGCGATGCGCCACGCGATCGAGCCGATGCGCCGTGCGCCGAGCGAGTCGGCCGCGATGCCGGCGACGTCCACGTCGACCGGGCGACCTTCGGCGCGTGCGCGATGCAGGGTCGGAGCGAGCACCGGCTCGAGCGCCTCGACCCGGCAGCGGTTCTCGAACCAGGCCGCGATGCCGGCGATCAGCCCGCCGCCGCCGACGCTGACGAGCGCGCGATCGGGCAGGCCGGCCTCGTCCTCGACTTCGGCCGCGAGCGTGCCGGCGCCGGCCACGACCTCCGGCTGGTCGTACGCGTGCATCAGCAAGGCGCCACTCTGCTGCTGGCGTCGCAGGCTCGCCTGCAAGGCTTCGGCGTAGCCGCTGCCGCCGACCGTGACATGGGCGCCGAGCTGCGCCAGCTTCGCCTGCTTGGCGGGGCTGCAGACCTCGGGCACGAAGACCTCGCAGCGCACGCCGAGCGCCTGTGCCGCGCACGCGACCGCGATACCGGCGTTGCCGCCGGACGCGATGACGACTCCGGCCGGCGGGATCGGCAGCGACCGCATCCGGTTGAACATGCCGCGCGCCTTGAAGCTGCCGCCGAGCTGCAGGTGCTCGAGCTTGAGCCAGAGCTCGGCGCAATCGATGTTGAAGGCCCGGCCTTCGAGGCGCAGCAACGGCGTGTGCCGGACGTCGGCGGCGATGCGCGCGCGCGCCGCGGCGATGTCGGGGCGGGTCACCGGCGCGGCGGTGGATTCGGCAAGGGGATCGGTCACGCGATGCGGAGGATGCGACGCGGTTCGCCGCAGGTCGAGCGTAGCGCAAGCCGCTACAGTGCGGCGATGGACACCGAAGCCAGGCCTTCCGCACGCTCGCTCGAATGGGCTCGCACGCTGGTGCAGCTCAACACCGTCAGCCATGAATCGAACCTCGAGCTGATCCATGTGATCCGCGACGAACTGGCGCGACACGGCGTCGCCAGCCGCCTGACCTATGACGGCGAGCGCCGCAAGGCCAACCTGTTCGCGACGGTCGGCGAAGGCAAGCCGGCCGGCGTGATCGTTTCAGGCCACACCGACACGGTGCCGTGGACCGGCCAGGACTGGTCGGTCGATCCGCTCGGCGCCGAGCTGCGCGACGGCCGCCTGTTCGGGCGCGGCTCGGCCGACATGAAAGGCTTCATCGGCCTCGCGGTCGCGCAGGTGCCGGCCTTCCTCGCCGCCGATCTGCCGTTCGCGCTGCACCTCGCCTTCAGTTACGACGAGGAGGTCGGCGGCTTCGGCGTGCGCGGCCTGATCGCCGACCTGAAGGAGCAGGGCGTGCGGCCGCTGGCCTGCATCGTCGGCGAGCCGACCGGCATGGTGCCGGCGCTCGCCCACAAGGGCGTCTACCGCTGGCGCTGTTGCGTCAAGGGCCACGCGGCGCATTCGTCGCTGACGCCGCAGGCCGTCAACGCGGTCGAGGTCGGCGCGCGCGTCATCAACAAGCTCGCCGACATGAGCGAGCGCTGGCGCGACCACGAGCCGCGCTATGCCGGTTTCGACGTGCCGTACAGCACCGGCGCGGTCTGCGTCGTGGAAGGGGGCATCGCCGACAACGTGGTGCCGGAGGACTGCCGCTTCCATTACGAGTTTCGCAACCTGCCGAACGCCGACGTCGCGACGATGCAGCGCGAGGTCGAGGCGTACGCGCAAGGCCTCGAGCCATCGATGCGCGCGATCGATCCGCAGGCCGGCATCCGCTTCGAGTCGATCTGCGCGGTGCCGGCGTTCCTGGCACGCCCCGACGATCCGGCGGTGCGGCTCGCGCAGCGCCTGGCCGCAACCGATGCGACCACCCTGGTCGCGTTTGGCACCGAGGCCGGCCTGTTCCAGGGCGCCGGCATCCCGACCGTGGTGTGCGGCCCCGGCCATATCGCGCAGGCGCATCAGGCTGACGAGTACGTTGCGCTGGCCCAGCTCGCCGCAGCCGAACGCTTCCTGCTGGCGCTCGCCGACAAGCGGCTGTCGACCGTGCTGCCGCAGAGCTGACCGCGCGCGGCGATCTCTTTCATCGCTTTTCGGAGAGCAGGACATGTCACGCGAGATCGGATGGATCGGCCTCGGCCGGATGGGCGAGGCGATGGTCAAGCGGCTCACGCAGGCCGGCTCGACCGTCAAGGTCTGGAACCGCACGCGCAGCAAGGCCGAGCCGATGGTCGAATACGGCGCGACGATCGTCGAGGCGCGCCAGGACCTCGTCGGCTGCGACGTCGTCTTCACGATGGTCTCGACGACCGACGACCTGAAGGACGTGCTGTTCGGCACCGGTGGGCTGGTGGCCGGCGCCAAGCGGCCCGCGGTCGTCGTCGACAGCTCGTCGATCTCGAACGAGGGCTCGGCCGAGATCCGTGAGCGGCTCGAGGCGCTCGGCGTCGCCTACCTGTGCGCGCCGGTATCGGGCAACGCGAAGGTCGCGAAGGCCGGCAAGCTGCTCGTCGTCGCGTCGGGTCCGAAAGCGGTGTACGACCGCGTCGAGCCGCTGCTCGCAGCCCTCGGCCGCAAGGTGCTGTGGGTCGGCGAGGGCGAGCTCGCGCGGATCTGGAAGATCGCCCACAACACGATGTTCGGCGTCGTGATCCAGAACCTGTGCGAGATCACGGTGCTGGCCGAGAAGGCCGGGATCCCGCGCCATGT
>JBDSAB010000038.1:0-4435 GCA_039922395.1 Caldimonas sp. | reverse complement strand
TGCACTTTGCCGTGCCGAGGCTGAAATCGACGGCTGCGGTGTAGCGAACGTCACCGCAGTGGCAACTTCCGTGGTACGTCTTGCGTGTCATCGCGTCCTCATCTGCGCTGCTGGTGGGGTCTAACGTCGGAGGTAAGCGGCGGCCGTAGGCTGGCGAAGCCAGCCGGAGGACGTCCGCTCGATGAAGGGGTTAGGCGACGCCGCGCGATAGGGGCTCATGCGTATGCAAGCTGCCTTGACTTGACTGGCATTCTGCTTCGCGAGGGGAAGCGACACTTCACTTGCTGTGCCTGGCGAAGAACTCAACAAGCGGCGCGAGTTTGGCGCGTAGCTCTTCTGGCACTGGTTCCTTGAGAAAGCCGTAGGCGATTCCGCGAGCCACGATCTCGGGTTCTTTGAGGGCTTGATACCTTGACCACAGCTCGCGCGACTGCTCTTGGTGAAACTCGTGAATTGCGCGTAGCAGCTCAGAACTCTCCAAGTCGCCGACGCGCCAGCTTTGGAACTCTGCGTCGAGCTCTTCGAGCATGAGGTGCGCCTCGGCTTCGTACGTCAGGCCGCTGAGCTCGCGCAGGGTCTTCCGCTCGGCCTTGGTGAATTCCGATGTCACTTGCGTTGCCTACCTGATATAGACGGCACGATCGCCGGATAACCAAACGACGCGCCGTGTAACGCCTGAGGGTCCGCGGCTTTTAGCCCTGACAAAACAACACCTTGAGTGCAGGCGTGACGCATGACCTCTCGCTAAACGTACGGCAAACGCGGCAGACAAGCTCTCACCGAGCCGGTATCAGCGCGAACCTAGGATATGAGCATCGCAGCAGATTCTCCAGCCCTTGAAGCGGTGGACCGAATGCGCGACGCCGCCCCCGCGCTCGTTCGGGACAGACAGCAACTGCTGGCCAAGCGGCCGTCCGCAACGGGCGCGCGAATGGATCGAGATGGGTCGAGAACGGTCCTATCCCGAGAGGTGTCGTCCGCCCTCTAAATTGCCGACTCCGGCTCCCCCAGGTTCTGCATCAACCGATTCGCCCACCCAAAGATCGAGACCGCATGCAGCAGGTCGATGACCTCCTCGTCGCTCATCCCGACCGCGCGCAACGGCGCGATGTCCTCGGCCCCTAGCGCATGGGGCCGCTCCGTCACCGCAATGGCAAACCGCGCAATCGCCTTCTCGCGCTCGCTCGTCCCCGCCGTGCGCGGATCGTCGAACACCTGCTCCACCGTATCGCTGCGCTTCGCCAGCTGCTCGAACCGTTGCGCATGCACCGACGTGCAGTACACGCAGCCGTTCGTCACCGAGACGACCATCGCACCGAGCTCGCGCTCGGCCCGCGGCAGGCCGCCGGGTGCGTACATGATCGCGTTGTAGGCCGCGGAGCGGTGACGCAGCATCAGCGGCTGGTGCGCGAGCGTCAGGTAGTAGGGCGACGTGCGCGATTGCGGGTGGCTCTCGTCGAGCACCTCGAGCTGCAGCGGGGTCGCCTCGGCGGGCTTCAGCGGCTCGAGCCACGACTGCCATTCGAGCGTCTCGTCGGTAAAGCCGTTGCGGCGGATCATGGCGTGCCCCCTTGGCTCGTGCCCTTCATCGCCTTCAGGCCGGCGACGACGCGCAGCTGGTACGACAGGAACGCGACGAGCTGGGCGAGCGCGACGATCGCGGCATCTTCGAGACCGGCCTTGCGCAGCGCCTCGATCGCCGGGCGGTCGCCGCGCCGCGGGTCGGTGGTCAGCGCGGCGGCGAACTGCAGCATCGCAGGCAGGGCCGGCGCCGACGGCTCGTCGCGGTCGGGCGCGTCGTCCAGGCGCTCGACGTAGTGCTGCTCGAGGCTCGCCGCGCCGGCCAGGGCGCAGACGTGCGCGGCGACGCGCAGCCGGTCCGCCGGCGAGAGGCCTTCGACCGGCTGCAGCAGCAGCGCGTCGTGGCTGGCCTGCGTCGCCTCGACCACCTTGGCGCGAAAGCGCCGTGCAGCGTGCAGCGGGTCGCCGGGCGCAAGGCCGGCGGCGTGGTCGATCACGTCGACCGTGTCGAGAGATTTGGTCATGGCGAGGGTGGGCGGGTTGCGGGGATCAGGGATGCAGTCATCGTCGGCTGCAACGGCAGCGCCACGGCTTGCACCGTCGACGCGCAGGTGTCAGGATAAGTCCGCGCCTCCGACTGATGGGCGCAAGCCGCCGAAGGCGCGGGTGACGGCCGGTGCCGCTCAATGACGCCGCGCCGGGCTGTCGAGTCATTCATCACCGGGAGGAAGTCATGTCGCTGCATCGCATCCACCGTTCCCATCCTCGCCGCCTGGCCCTCGCGCTGGCGGCTGCTGGCTTGCTGCTCGCAAGCCTCTTCGTCGTCGATCGCCGCAGCGCCGGCGGCACCGCCGTTTCGATCGCCGATCCGACTTTCGATCCGCTGCTCGACGGCGGCGCCGCGTCGGTCTGCGGACCGCTCGGCGGCGCGGCGCTGAAGGTGCCCGCCGCATGGCTGATCGCCGCGGTCGCGAAGACCGAGACCACGCCGTTCCAGCCGCAGCCGATGAAGGCCGCCGGCGGCGACGTGCCGCTGTACGGCGGCCTCGGCACGCTCGCCTTTCCGATCACCACCCGCAACGCGCGCGCGCAGGCCTATTTCAACCAGGGGATGCGGCTCTCGTTCGCGTTCAACCACGCCGAGGCGCAGCGCGCGTTTCACGTCGCGCAGAAAGCCGATCCGAACTGCGCCGCCTGCTTCTGGGGCGAGGCGCTGATCCTCGGCCCGAACATCAACGTGCCGATGATGCCGGAGGCCAATGCACCCGCGGTCGCGGCCCTCGAGCAAGCGGTCGCGCTGAAGGACCGCGCCGGTCCGAAGGAGCAGGCGCTGATCGAGGCGCTGCAGCAGCGCTACTCGGCCGACCCGAAGGCCGAGCGCCCGGCGCTCGATGCGGCGTATGCCGATGCGATGCAGAAGGTCGTCGCGCGCTATCCGGCCGACGACACGATCCGCACGCTGTACGCCGAGGCCGCGATGGACACGCAGCCGTGGGACTACTGGGAGCCCGGCGGCGCCAAGCCGAAGGGCCGCGGCGCCGAGATCATCTCGAAACTCGAGACGGTGCTCAAGCGCAACCCGAAGCACGCCGGTGCGATCCACCTCTACATCCATGCGGTCGAGGCGTCGAACACCCCGGAGCGCGCGCTGGCGCCGGCCGAGCGGCTCGGGGCGCTGATGCCGGCTGCGGGCCATGTGGTGCACATGCCGGCGCACATCTACTACCGCGTCGGCCAGTACCGCCGCTCGCTCGACACCAACAAGCTCGCGGTGAAGGTCGACGAGCGCTACTTCGAGCGCTCGCCGTCCGACCCGATGTACCGGAGCGCGTACTACCCGCACAACATCCACTTCGTGATGGTCTCGGCGCAGATGGGCGGTGACGGCGCGACCGCGATCGACGCGGCGAAGAAGCTCGATGCCGCGGTGCCGACCGAGTTGGCGAAGCAGTTCCAGATCATGGAGCCGGTGAAGGCGGCGCCGTTCACCACCCACCTTCAGTTCGCCGAGCCGGATGCGGTGCTCGCGCTGCCCAAGCCCGACGAGCAGCTCGTGCTCGTGCGGGCGATGTACCACTACGCCCGCGCGGTCGCGCTGGCGCGCAAAAAGGATGCGGCGGCCGCGCGCGTCGAGACCGATGCGATCGCGGCGCTCGAGGCGAAGGCCGACTTCAAGCCGTACGACGCGTGGGGCGTGCCCGCCCAGGCGATCGTGCAGACCGCGCGCCTGGTCGCCACCGGCCGCATCGCCGACGCGGCCGGCGACCTCGACGGCGCAGCCAAGGCGTACGAGGACGCGATCGCGATCGAGGACAGCCTCAGCTACACCGAGCCGCCGTACTGGTACTACCCGGTGCGCCAGTCGCTCGGCAGCGTGCGGCTGCGCCAGAACCGGCTCGACGATGCCGAACGCGCGTTCCGTGAGTCGCTCGCGCGCGTTCGCAACAACGGCTGGGCGATCGCCGGCCTCGCCGAGGTCTACAGGAAGAAGGGTGACCGCAATGGCGAGGCGGCGGCGAAGCGGTCGTATGCGCGGGCCTGGTTCGGGCCGGCGGGCGGGCCGGATTTGGCGAGGCTGTGAGCGGACGCGTGGCAGGACGACCTTGGCGCGCCCGCTTGGCGCGCTGGCGTCAGGCCGGGCTGATCGTCACCGGCCGCCCGATCGCACGAAGCACTGCTTGTGCTCGCCCTCGGCGGGATCCTCGCCGAACGCGCTCACCGAACAAGGCATTCCGTCGACGGCACGTCGGACGATGAACCTGCCATTGACGCCGTAGCGCACTTCGCCCGGTCCCCTGAAGGCGCAGCGGTCGCCTTCGCTGCCGCAGTATTCCCAGCCGCGTCCGCTGCCGACGTTGTCGTCGTCCCGATCGCGGCCCCGGTCGCGGTCACGGTCCCGATCCCGATCGCGTCC